>JACMOA010000002.1 GCA_014378225.1 Deinococcales bacterium
CGGGTTTCCTGTTCTTTCAAAACTTTCTCGAGGTTGTTCTCTATTTTGATGCCCTTGCGCTGCGCGTTCAGGAAGGTTTTAACCGCTGCGGGGCGCTTCTCGGCTTCCACTCCGGCGCGGACTTCGGTGGTCACTTCACTGAACGGCTTAACCCGAGTTTTGACCAAATCGCTCACGTAAACCAGCCCAAAGCGCGGGGGAGTTCCGCCCAGGGCGACCACGTTGCTCAGGCTGCCCTCACCTGCCGGGGTCAGCTTGGCATTTTTAAATACCGCGTCCTGAAGGGCGCTCGAGAGGCGGGTGTCCGCACCTTGAGGATTAGCTCCAGCGTTCTGAACCTTGCCAAATTCGCTGACCGTTCCACCTGCGGCGCTGCCCAGAGCGGTAAAGTCCCCACCCCTGCTCAGAAAGCTCGAGCGGAAGCTGCCCGCTTCTGCTTGGCTATTGAAAGTTGCACCCGTCAGGTCTGCATTTCCAGCTACGCTGTATTGAGCAGTATTTTTCTTGTAAAAGGCTTGCAGGTCCGCGTCGGTAATTTTGAAATCGCGGGTTCCCCACAGGCTGTACTGACCCAACACCTCGGCGTCAGAGCCTGAAATGGCCAGTTTCTGCCCCGCCGCCGCCGCTCGAGCAATTTTCTGGTTGATAATGCTCTCTAGCACTTGTGGCTTGAACGATTGATTGACAAAACTCGCCCCGTTTGGCCCCAGTTGTTGTAGCAATTGACTGACCTGCTGATTGCTGTAGGTTTGCAGCAGCACTTCGGCGTAAGGAATGGCCTTGCCGTCTACTGTAGCCACGGTGGGATTGCTGTAGCCGTAAGTTTTGTCCACCGTCTCGAGCTTGGCTTTGCTGAGCAGGCCCTGTTGCCACTCCTCGAGAATGGCGTTTTTCTTGGACTGCTCCACCGCTTTGACCACATCGGGTTTGGCTTCGGCAAAGCTCTTGGTTCCAGCGGCCTCGAGCTTGTCTACCTTGACCACATAGAATTTTTTGTCGCTCTCGAGCACCTCGGTGATGCCGCCCGCAGGCAGGGCAAACACTGCCGCCGAGACCCCTTCTGGGAAGGCCAGTGCGGTTGCGCCCTTACCCGCGTTGACCACTCCGCCGTCTTTACCCCCGTTGGCGTTGGCTAGAGTGGCAAAATTACCCCCTGCTCGAGCCTGTCCCAGCACGCTCGCGGCTTTGGTTTTGTCTGTGAACACGATTTGACGGGCCACCACTTTGGGTTCGCTTTTGAAACTGGCTTTGTTGAGGTCGTAGAAAAACTGTAGCTCGGGGTCGGTGGTCTTGACATCCTTGACCAGCTCAGTCTGCCGTTTTTCGGCGGCAAGCCCGGTTTTAATCTGCTGGCGTAAGGTCACGTCGGTCAGACCTGCACCCTTGAGCGCTTCGGTGTACTTGGTGGTGTCCTGCAAATTGTTGTTTTTGCGAATCTCATCCACTTGCTTGCTGACATCGGCATTCGAGACGCTAATTTGAGCTGTATCCTGCTCGAGCACTTTTTGACGTATAACCAGATAAGTAGCCATTGTTTTCAGGTCGTCGCCTAGCAGACCCGTGCTGGCCAATCCAAAGAGTTGAGCGGCCTGCCCGGTGCTACGAAACTTCTCCACTTCTTGTAGGGTCAGGTTCTGACCGTTTACCTTGAGCACAGTGGTTCCAGCGGTTGCCGATTTGTTGCCCATGCCGAGGGCGGGAATAAAGCTGTACACCATGCCGCCAGCCAGGGCCACGGCTCCCACACCCAGCGCGATACGAACACCCAATTTTTTGGGCGGAGCTTCTAAAGTCATTTTTCCTCCAGGAAATTGATTTGGAACATAACGAGGTTTCTTTTAACTTTTCTTTCTCTTGACTTCTCTTTCTCTTGACTTTTCTGGCTAAAGCGTGCTACCTTACTGGGCGCATATCGTACGCTTTGCACCCTTTTTGCCTTTGCCGTTTTCCCATTTGTACTCGTAGCTCAGTTGGATAGAGCGTTGGCCTCCGAAGCCAAAGGTCGCAGGTTCAAGTCCCGCCGGGTACACCACATTTCCCCCCTTTCAGGTGGGGATTTTTTTGTGGTGGTCCACGCAACCCAAAAGTTACAGACCTGCTCGAGCGGGTAAAAGTCACGGAAAGGATTGTAGCACGACATCCATGAAGCTGAGCTAAAACGCGGTGAGCTGAGTGGGTTGTAACGCTCGAGTTAAGGGGTTTTATTCAGGCGTTCAATGAGCCGTTTTGCCCGCTCTAGGGACGAAAAGCGCCCACAAACTGACCAGCGCCCACACCCCCTCGAGCAGAATGAATCCGTAGTTGTTTTCCACAATCCCCACATAGGTCAGGATGGCACTTCCAAAAAAGTTGAGCAGTGAATACAGGCGTTGGTGGCTCTCGAGTTTTCCAGTCTGAACCCCAATGTACGCAGCCAGAATTTGAATTGAACCCAAGAGTGAAATGATTTGAATATTGTCCATAAATATCTCCTCGTGTATCTCCACCTGTATTTCAACACGGGGAAACGTAAGCACGGTGAGCACTTCGGTAAATCCTATAAAACTTGAAGGGTCGGGTAGCCAGAGGCGCAAAAATTACTCTTAAACCCCTAGTGCAAACCAGGGTACGTCTCCCCCGCCCGAGCGCGTTCGGGCAGGGAGTCGGCCCAAACGGGTTCTTCTGATTCGAGGATGTTTGCTGGCGCTGGAATCGTTTCTGGCTCGAGCGCGGGTTGTGCTGGACTGGGCAACACGATGGCGGGAGCAGGTGGGGGAAACACCTGGGCAGGCTGAGCAAACGGAAGAGCAGGAACCTCGAGCGAACGGTGTTGGGTGGCGGATTGGTCTGAGATGTGGCGCACTCCGCGCAGCGCAGCGTGAATCAGGCCAAAGGCGATGCCCATCGCTACCCCGCTCGAGCCACCAAAACTGACCAGCGGTAGGGGTACGCCCGTGACCGGAAGCAGGCCCACCGCCACACACAGGTTCACCAGCGCCTGAGACACCACCATAAACATGGCCCCAGACGCGATGATGCAGGCAAAGTGCAGCTCCCTAGTGAGCGGAGACTGCCGCAGCAGCAGTTCAATGGCAATAAAACTCGAGTGAACCACCAGCCAAAAACCCAACATGACGATTAAGATGCCCAAAAAGCCCACTGAAAAACCAATCGAAGAAATCACCATGTCGGTGTGTGGAGCGGGAACTTTGGGCATCCGCTCGTCCACATTCAGGCCCCAAACCCCACCCTGCGCGATGGCTTTACGGCCCTGCATAATTTGATAGCCGTCGTCGCTTTGATGACTCTTAACCTCAGCCGTGCTCGAGAGATTGGTTCCCTGCACAAACCCCAGAAAGCGCTCGAGAATGTAGGGGTGGGTTTTGAGGTAAAGCCCCCCAAACGGTGCGGTGAGCAGCACGCACACCACCAGAAATTTGGAGATGCTGACCATGCGAACCCCGGCCATGTACAGAATAAACAGGCCCGAGGAAAAGACCAGCACCGTGGTTCCTAAATCGGGTTCTACCGCTACCAGCAGCGCCGTAACCCCAATATAAGCCGCTGCACCCACCAGTTTGCCGTTGATGCCTCGCCGCGCTATCACGCTGCCTAACATCAAAATCAGGCCCAGCTTGGCAAACTCGGAGGGTTGAACGTCTACGGGTCCCAAATCAATCCAGCGCCGCACCGGAGAGCCGTTTCCACCCTGCCCGATGATGAGCACCAGCACCAATCCAATCAGGGTGATGCCCCAGATGAGCGGTGCGGCTTTGAGCAGCCAACTGGGACGGACTCGAGCCACAAAAAAAGTACAGGCTATGCCCAGCAGGGTTTGTAAGAAGTGTTTGGGAATGTTGTCCGGGCTGCTTGTAGCGACCCCAAGCAGGCCCATCGTAGCCAGCAGGACCTGGCCCAGCACCAGATTGAGGTTCATGTTTCTCCGCCCAGCGCGAGGTAGGCCGCGTAAAAGGCCGCTGCCCGGTCTTTGTAATCTTTAAACTGGTCAAAGCTCTCGCACAGCGGGGCCAGCAAAATACTTCCTTTAGCCGTGGCTTGGCCACTCGAGAGCAGCTCGAGCGCCTGTTTACACGCTTTGAACATGTCCTGATGTCCGTTCTCGAGGGTGGGTTCAAAACTAATCTGTGTGATGGGTTTGTCAAAGCGGGTAGCCATCATCAGGCCGTGGGTGCCGATAGCGTAAATATGGACCACTTTTTCATTCACCACACCTTGCAAATCGTCGGTGTTGGCCCCTTTGTCGCGTCCGCCCACAATCCAGGCCACGGGTGAGTTTGAGCGCTCGGGCGCCGACTTGACCGCCAGAGTGCGGGTAGCGATGGAATCCGACAGAAACGTAACCCCGCGCACCTGCCCCAGCGCCTGAAAACGGCCCTCTACCGGAAGCAAACCCCCCAGCGCAAATTTGAGCGCACTCAGCCCCAATGGACGCTCGAGAAAGCGAAAATAAGCAATCACGGCCAGTACAGCGGCCTGTACATTGGCGGGGTGCAACCCAGAAGGAATCTCCTCGAGTTCGGCGACTAAGTCGCCCTCTAAATCTACAATCCCATCAGGGTAAGGATTAAACGCATGACGCTTTGCCGCGCCACCCGCCTGCTCGAGCACGGCAGGTGGCGCAATCAGCGCGTCCCCTGCAATCTGGTTGCGGGCCAGTTCCAGCTTGGCGGTGTGGTAGCGCTCGAGCGACCCGTGACGGTTGAGGTGGTCCACTCCTAAATTGGTAATCACCCCAACGGTGGGACGAAAGGTGTGAACCCGCTCGAGCTGAAAACTCGAGACTTCTACCACCGCCACCTCGACCTTATCAATCACGTCCAGCAGAGGTGGGTCAAAATTTCCACACTCAAGCGCGTCCACCTCGAGCGCCCGCAGCAGTTGGGCAATCAAGCTTACGGTTCCGGTTTTTCCGGCGGTTCCGGTCACGGCAATCATGGGGGTGCGGCGGGTCAGATACCCCAGCTCGAGTTCACCGATGATTTTGCTGCCCTGTGCTCGTAAAAACTCGAGGTCCGGGTGGTCTATCGGAACGCCGGGGGCAGCAATGGTGAATTCGGGGGCGGACTGGAAAGAGTGTTCTGAGAGCGGCAGCACCTGGCGGGCCAACTCGAGGGTTTTCATGCGCTCGAGGTCGGCGCTCTGAGGTTGCGCGTCGCACCAAGCGGCGTCCCAGCCGAGGTTTTTGACAAACTGGGCTGCTCCGCGTCCGCTTCTTCCGAGTCCATAAATCAGCGCTTTCACTTTCTTCCTCTCCACTCGTCTCGGTTGCTGTGCTTAAAACCATACGAACAAACGCCATCATAGCGCGAAATTTGCTCGAGGGTACAGCGTGATAGCAAAAAGCCCAAAAAATTGAAACGAGGGCTGGTTCTTTGTAAACAGACTTGTGCTCAGTAGTGAGTTATGAGCTAAAAGAAGGAGTAGGAGCTTTGTGGACTGCTCGAGCCTGGAGATAAATCTCGAGAATCCTGGTTTCCGTCTGGGTTCATAGTCGGATAAATGTGGAGTACGTGAATGCTCGAACTAAATACACTCGAGGGTAAACCACTCAACTTCAAAACTCAAAAATCACCACTCAAAACCTTCAGAGTTGCTGATTCATAATCGCCCAGGCCAGTAGGGTAAAAAGGGCGCTCACCAGCCAGAAACGGGCGGTGACTTTCTCCTCGAGCATTCCCAATTTTTCGAAATGGTGATGTAAAGGTGCCATTTTAAAGAAGCGTTTTCCGGTTCTGCGAAACACCAAAACCTGAATAAACACGCTCAACACCTCGACTACTGGAATAAAAGCCGCCACCGGAAAGGTCCAGGTCCAGCCGTACAAGATATAGACACTGGCTGCGGCTGCACCCAGCGCAAAGGAGCCAGTGTCTCCCATGAATACACTGGCGGGCCGGAAGTTGTACCACAAAAATCCCAAAATTGCGCCAACAATCAGGCCCGTGACCGGAGAAATAGCCAGCATGGGCAACAGCACGATGAGGGTCACGCCGCCCAGTAACCCGTCTAGGCCATCGGTAAAGTTGAAGGCGTTGACCGCCGCAATCAGCACCACTGCGTACAGCGGAGCATCAAACCAGAAGCCCCACTGCGGCGCAGGAAGCGGCACAAATTTGGCGGCAGCTACTCCAAAAGCCAGGGCCACCAGAAATTGCAGCGCCAGCTTGTAGCGGGCCTGCAAGCCGTCCGAAGCCCTGCCCGCTTGACGGTCCCGGACCTTGATAAAGTCGTCCAGAAACCCGATTGCGCCCATGCCCAGGGTAGCCAGCATCAGAATGACCTCTTTGGTGTCCGCGCCTCCATTGGTAACTACCCCCGCCAGCCACACGATAACAAAGGCCAGCACCAGCGGCACGCCGCCCATGTTGGGGGTTCCGCTTTTGCTCAGATGGCTCGAGGGACCGTCTGTTCGCACGGTTTGACCCCAGCCGTTGCGTCGGGCCAGCCCTCCGTAGAGGCCCACCAGAAACCAGGAAAGAAGAATGCTCCATAAAATCGTCATTTGGATGTTCAGTTTAACGGGTTAGGGCAGGGGTGTGAGTGTTCGAGCGCTCGAGTGGAGAGTTAGGGGTTATCAGTGGTCAGTCAAAGACGTAGGGCGTTCTAACTGAGAACTGATAACCGAGAACTGAAAACCCAAAACCAATCACCTACCCCTCAACCCCTCGAGCACCGCTTCCAGAACGTCTTCCAGCCTCACCCCTCGAGAAGCCTTAAAAAGCACCGTATCGCCGGGTTTCAGGTCCTCGAGCAGAGCTTGAATCAGTTCTTGAGCGTCTTGAAAGGGATTCGTACTCAGTTCCTCTCTGAATTCACCCAGGCTAAAAACTTTATCCGCCACGCCCAGAGCCACCTTTCCGGTTTCATGGTGCAAGGTTCTCGAGTGGGGTCCCAGCTCGAGCATGTCGCCCAGTACCACGATTTTTCGGCCCGAATATTCACTCAGACCCTCGAGCGCGGCCTGTACACTGATGGGATTGGCGTTGTAGGTGTCGTCTATCAAGCGAATTCCCCCACGCTCGAGAACTCGCCAGCGCCCACCCGGAACTTCCACTCGAGCGATGCACAGTGCTGCTATCCCAAGTGGAATCCTCAACTGCTCGGCCAGCGCCATACCCAGCACGGCGGCTTCACGCACTACAGGGCTGCTCGAGGGAAGTTTTAACCCTATTCCCCCGTAATTCAGCTCGAGAGAGTTTGCTTCTGGTACAAAAGTAGCCCGCTCGAGGCCGTAGGTGGGAACGCCAGGAAAGTAGTGGGACGCTTGAGCGTTGACCAATCCCAGACGCGCCGCACTTAAAATCCCTCCCTTTTCCTTTGCAATGGTCTCGAGGGTGCCGAAGAACTCCAGGTGTGCCTCTCCAATCGCGGTAATCACGCCAATATCCGGGGCTACCAGAGTCATCAACTGGGCCATCTCGCCTATGCGGTCAATGCCCATCTCCACCACCAGCGGTTCCGCACACCCCGCGTGCTCGAGCAGAAAACAGGCAATCGCGTCCAGAGTATTGAGGTTTCCCGAGGTGAAATATGCGCCCAGTGCGGCCCCTACATATTCTTTGGC
>JACMOA010000027.1 GCA_014378225.1 Deinococcales bacterium
AAATCATAAGCGAACCCGTTCGCTCGAGCGTGAAAGCCAGGGGAATTCCCCTGGCTTTTTTGTTTGGCTAGGTCGAGTATCTTCACCTGCCAACAGCATCTGAATAAAAACGAAATCTAAAGAACTACACAGCATTTCCCTCAGCTCCAGATAGTATTTCTGGGAATGATGAGATGAAAACTCTCGAGCAAAACGAACTGTTCAGCTCCAGATGAGAGATTTTTTCTGCGTGGAGTTACGGGAAATGCTGTATAGATGTTGTTTGGCTCATTACTCATTGCTCATCACCAACCCACTACAAACCGTCCTCGAGCGTCTCAATCGGTAATTCTACTACTGCCACTGTTCCCTCTCCCAGTTCGCTCTCGAGCCAGACTCTTCCGCCGTGCGCTTCCACAATCTGACGGGCGATGGACAGCCCCAGCCCGGTGCCACCGGGGTCCTCTCCCCTCGAGCGGGCAGAATCCACCCGGTAAAAGCGCTCAAAAACCAGGTCCAGATGCTCTGAAGACAGGCCGGGGCCGCTGTCCTTCACCTCGAATCGGGCTAACCCTGCTGCTGTAGTGAGCTTTAGCGTGATGTTTCCGCCACTGGGCGTATATTTGACCGCGTTCTCGAGCACGATGAAGGCCAGTTGCCGTAGGCGGTCCCCATCCCCCTCGAGTTGTACTGGGGTCAGAGTTTCGAGGGAAAAGTGGTGCTGCTTTGAGCGGCGCTCCAAGTCTCGGAAAACGCTCTCGAGGATGCGGTCCAGTTTGAGGGAGCTGACCCGCAGGCCGGGAGATACATCTCCTCTGGCCAGGGTGAGCAGGTCCGAAACCATGCGCCCCAGGCGGGCCGCTTCACGGTGAATATCCGAGAGCATTTCCTTGCGGTCCCCCTCGTTCACAGAATACCGCTCAAGCAGCTCTAAATTGCCCTGAATGGCGGTCAGCGGCGCACGCAACTCGTGTGCAGCGTCGTTGACAAAGCGTTTCTGAGCTTCGGCCAGAGCGCGGTATCGCCGTTCGCTTTCTCGCAGTTCAGCCTCGTTCCGCTTGCGCTCTGTAACGTCGGTGAATAGCAAGGCTACCTTTTTGCTGCCCGCCCCCCCTACCCGCACCGCGTCTACCTCAAACCAGCGCCCCATCGCCTCGGACCCCTGCTCGAAGTGAAAGGGTTGACCCGTCTGGGCCACCCGAGCGTAGGTATCTATCCAGTGCTGCTCGAGGCCAGGAACCAGTTCGAGCACGGTCTTTCCGGGTGCGCCCAGCAGCCCGGAGTGACGCTCGAAAGTCGCGTTGACCTCCAGAAAACGGTAGTCGTAAGCTTCGCCCGCTTCGGTATATATCATCTCAAAAATACAAAAACCCTGCTGGATGCGCTCCAGCAGGGTCCGGTAGCGTACGTCGCTTTCATGCTGGGCCATTTCGGCCTGCCTGCGAACTTCTATATTCTCGGTGGTTCCGTACCAGCGTAAGATGTGACCTGCGGCATCGCGTCGGGGATAGGCCCGACTCTGCATCCAGCGGTATTCTCCCGACGCGGTGCGGACGCGGTGTTCGATGTCGTAAGCTTCGCCGCTGTTTACCGAATGAGTCCAGGCCCGCGCCATGCGGGGAAAATCGTCTGGGTGCGGGGCACTGGCCCAGCCCTGACTCAGCGCCTCTTCCCGACTGTGTCCAGTTAACTCGAGCCACCGGGAACTAAAATCGAGGATATTGCCCTGCGGGTCTGCGGTCCAGGGAACCTGTGGGCTGAGTTCCATGCTGTGTCGGTAGTGGTCCTCGCTTTCGCGTAGTGCGTCCTCAGTCTGCCGCTGCTCGTCTAATTGGGGTCTGCGACCCTGCTTGCCAAGGGGAGTTTGCTTTCTCCTTGAAGATTCACGCGCTGACATGTTGAGAATTATCTGTGGTTTAGCTGAGGATAAGCTGAAAACTAATTGGGATTCTCTCAAGCCTGCCTCGAGCCTACAAAGCTAAACCACCCTTGCTCGAGCGCCCCACATCGGCTACACTAAATGTAATGTTGACTCGAGCAAACGGCAAGGGGTGGCCCAGTTAAACCTGGGACGACTCCTGCTGTGTTGAGTCAGGCCCAGAGTGTCGCGCTCTGGGTCTTTTTTGTGGTTTGTACAAACTCACTTCCACTCCCTGCTCCCCCAATATGTCCCCGCTCGAGGAGAGCCTATGACCCCCACCCAAGAACAAACCGAACACGCTCGAGCCACTCACCTGAAATCGGACTTGAAGCCAGACCTGGAGCCAGAGATGAAGGTGTACTTCAAGAGCATGACCGCTGACCTCGAGACCCCGGTTTCAGCCTACCTCAAGCTGGCTCAAGGAGAGAAAAATAGCTTCCTGCTCGAGTCTGTGGAAGGAGGAGAGCGTTACGCCCGCTATTCCTTTATTGGGGTGGGGGCGCGGGGAAAAATGGTCTCCAGGGGGCATGAGGTGGCGCTCGAGGGTAGTTTTTCCGACCCATCGGGGATAAACGCACACTGGATTAAAGACCCGCTCGAGCTGCTCTACAACAAGGTTTATGCTCCGGTAGAGGTGCCAGACCCGCTGCCACACTTTATTGGGGGCGCGGTAGGCTACACCTCCTACGACCTCATCCGCCTGTACGAGACGCTGCCAGACAGCAACCCAGACGAGTTAAACCTGCCCGATTTGCAGTTCTTTGCGCCCGAGGGCGTGGTGATTTTTGACCACGTTAAGCATGTGGTGTTTCTGGTCTGCACCGAAGAAAGCTCGAGCGCCGGGGAAATGCGGGCGCAGGACACCCTGAACCTGCTCGAGCGCCGCCTCAGGGGACCCTTACCAGACGTTCCGGGGTCCATGCCCTCGAGCGAGAAAGCCGAGTTTGTCAGCAACCGCACCCAGGCAGAATTTGAGGCCGCAGTGGAAAAGGGCATCGAGTACATCCGCGCCGGGGATATCTTTCAGTTTGTGCCGTCCCAGCGCTTCACCGGGCCGCTCACAACCCATCCGTTTGCGCTGTACCGGGCGCTGCGGCAGGTCAACCCCAGTCCCTACCTGGGCTATCTGGACTTTGGCGACGTGCAACTAGTGGCGGGTAGCCCGGAAACGCTGTGCCGTTCCACGCCGCAGGTGGGAGGAAAGGTTAAAATAGAAACTCGCCCCATCGCCGGAACCCGCAGGCGGGGCAAAACTCCGCAGGAAGATTTAGCGCTCGAGCAAGAACTGCTAGCCGACGAGAAGGAGCGGGCCGAACACCTGATGCTGCTGGACCTGGGCCGCAACGATTTGGGCCGCATTGCGGAGTACGGCACGGTCCAGGTGGAGGATTACTTCACGATTGAGCGGTACAGTCATGTGATGCACATCGTTTCCGGGGTGACGGCTACACTCGCGGCAGGTAAAAATACCCTGGATGTGCTCTCGAGCACCCTGCCGATGGGGACCGTTTCGGGTGCGCCCAAAATCAGGGCGATGGCCATTATTGACGAACTCGAGACCACAAGACGCGGGCCGTATGGCGGAGCGTTCGGTTATCTGGCTTTTGACGGCAGCATGGATATGGCGCTGACCCTCAGAACCATGGTAGTTACAGACGGCAAGGTTCACATTCAGACCGGCGGTGGAGTGGTGTTTGACAGCGTTCCCGCGCTCGAGTATCAGGAAAGTTTAGACAAAGCTGCCGCCATGATGCGTGCGGTGCAAATGGCCGAGGCAGGCTTATAACGCAAACTTATGAAGTAAGTCCGGCAAAGTAAATCAGGCAAAGTAAGTCAGGCAAAGTAGTTAAGAGCAGGATAAAAGCAGGAAGGAGAATTTGTGAAACGCCCTATAGAAGCAGTACGCCGTGAAATTGACACCCTGGACCGTGAGATGTTGCGCCTACTCAAAAAAAGGTACGCACTGGTGCTCGAGGTGGGAGCTTACAAAAATGATACCCAGGCCGTAGCCGCGCCAGAACGTCAGAAACAGGCTATTGAGGGCGCACGCAGACACGCGCTCGAGCTGGGATTGCCGCCGCTGATTGCCGAGGAAACCTTTGGAGCGATGGTGGGGGCTTTTATCACCCTCGAGCAGCAGGATATGGAACGCCGTAAAGCAGCCGAGGGCGCATGACTCGAGCAAGCCAGACAGATTTGCCTGCAATTCTTAAGTTGCAACGTCTGGCTTTTGATTCAGAAGCGGTATCGGTAGGAGATTTAACTATTCCCCCGCTGACTCAGACTCTCGAGGAGATTGAAGCGGAGTTTGAGCTACGTCTTTTCCTAAAACTCGAGGAATCTGGGAACCTTGTCGCCTCGGTGCGTGGACATAAAGACGAGGTTGGCTGGGCGCATGTTGGGCGCTTGATGGTACACCCGACCCGGCAGGGCGAAGGGCTTGGTTCAAATCTGATGCACGAAATAGAGCATGAGTTGGGTCCGTGCCGAGGATTTAAAATTTTTACCAGTGCTGCCAGTACGGGAAACATTCGTTTGTACGAGCGTCTAGGCTACTGTGTCTTCGCTCGAGAAAAAGTGGGTGCGCTTGAAATGGTGTTCTTGACTAAGGAGGGTGACGAACATGAAAGTTTTGATGATTGATAACTACGATTCTTTCACCTACAACCTGGTGCAGTACTTCGGGATGCTGGGCTGTGACCTCACCATCTGGCGAAACGATGGGTTCACGCTCGAGGATGTGCGCCAGCTCGAGCCGGACGCTATCGTAGTTTCACCGGGGCCGTGTACCCCGCTCGAGGCTGGACTCAGTGTGCAGGTTATTCGCGAGTTCGCACCTACCGTTCCCATGCTGGGCGTGTGTCTGGGCCATCAAGCGATGGGTGAAGCGTTTGGGGCCACGGTGACGCGGGCCAAACATGTTCTACACGGTAAAACCTCGAGTCTCGAGCACGCGGGTACGGATTTGTTCGAGGGCCTGGAGAACGGAATAACCGTGACCCGTTATCACTCGCTGGTGGTGGAAGACTTGCCAGACGCGCTCGAGGGCATGGCTTTCGTGACTGAAACGGACGGCTCGAGCACGCTGATGGCCCTGAAGCACCGCGAGTTTCCGATGTATGGGGTTCAGTTTCACCCAGAAAGCATTGCCACTGCGGGTGGGATGAAGATGCTCGAGAATTTTTTGAAAATTGTGGGAGCCTTCGGCGCAGAAGGCAGAGAGCAGAAGGTAGTAAGTACGATTGGCTCGAGCTGAGTTACCAGAATTTTTAGCTTTTAGCTTTCTGCTCTCTGCGCGACTGAAAGGAGCCAAACATGCGCCAAAATTTCTCCGACGGCGGAACCTGGGAACCGATTGTGGGTTACTCTCGAGCGGTCAGAGTCGGCAATGTGGTCTACGTGGCTGGAACCGTAGCAACCGACGAAAATGGCGATGTGGTCGGTACCAACAGCCCATACACCCAAACCCGTTTCATCCTCGAGCGCATTGAAAAGGTGCTGGAAAAAGCGGGTGCAACGCTCGAGCACGTTGTACGCACCCGCATGTTCGTGACCGACATCTCGAACTGGGCGGAGGTAGGACGGGCGCACGGCGAGTTTTTCGCGGATATTCGCCCGGTAGCCACGATGGTACAGGTCTCGAGCCTGATTTCTCCTGAACTGCTGGTCGAAATCGAGGTTGAAGCGGTGTTGTGAGGGACCAGACATCAGATTCTAGATTTCAGAAGTCAGATTTTGGATTTCAGATGCGCTCGAGTTCTGAGTCAGTGGTTTAGGCTCGAGCCAATAAACCTCACAGCTCATCGCCAAACCCGGAGGTGCAATGCTCAACACACTACTCAACGGAACCCCACTTACTTTTGATGAAGCGCACGCCTTCATGGGTTTAGTCATGACTGGCGAAGTGTCGCAAACCCGCCTTGCAGCAGCTCTGGCGGCTCTGCGGGTGCGTGGCGAAACCGCTGAAGAAATTGCAGGGTTTGCCCTGGCCATGCGAGAAGCGGCGGTCACGCTCGAGTTCGCTCGAGGCCCCATTCTGTTTGACACCTGCGGAACCGGAGGCGACGGCGCGAATACTTTCAACATCAGCACCAGCGCGGCCTTCGTCGTGGCAGCGGCAGGCGTTCCGGTGGCTAAACATGGCAACCGTGCCGCCTCGAGCAAATCTGGCAGTGCAGACGTACTCGAGGCGTTAGGGGTCCATCTCGAGGCCAGTCCACAAACCGTAGGTGAGGCCATCGAAAAACTGGGTGTGGGGTTTTTATTCGCCAGGGCCTATCACCCCGCCATGCGGTATGCCGCTCCGGTACGGGCGGAACTGGCCACCCGCACGGTGTTCAACTTTCTGGGACCACTCACCAACCCTGCTCACCCCACCCACCAGGTGATGGGCGTATTCTCCAGCGCCCTGACCGGAAAACTGGCCCAGGTGATGGGCTTGCTGGCCTCTGAGGGTGCGATGGTGGTTCACGGCGCTGGATTAGACGAGCTGACGGTGTGCGGTGAAAATACAGTGGCAGAGTTCCGGTCTGGAAAGCTGCTCGAGTACACCTTAAACCCCGAAGAGGTGGGCCTCGAGCGCCATGAAGCTACCCGTTTGCACGGCGGCGACCCGCTCGAGAATGCTGGAATTGTGGCTCGAGTGCTGGCAGGAGACGGGACGGCGGCTCAGCGCGACGTGGTGGCGTTCAACGCGGGTGCGGCCCTTTTTGTGGCAGGTGCAGAGAAAAACATCCGAGATGGGGTTTCCAGGGCGCTCGAGGTGTTAGCGTCCGGTGAGGCCATGCGCCTGCTCGAGCGGTATGCAGAATTCACTCGAGCGGGGGTTACAGCTTCTTCGGTGTGAGTCGAGGCTTGAGTGGCACGACCCCCCTGTTCTTTTGCGCTGTCTTGAGATGAGCGGCACCGTCTTGGTCAGGGCGGCACTTCACGGGCCAGACCGCCTAGCGGGCCATCTCGCTACGCTCAAAAGAGTTTTCCCCCTCCCGTAAAACGGGGGGGATATTTTCTTTAGCTGAGCGGACAGGCCCGTTAGGTGCCGCTCAGCTAAAGACGCGAAAGAAAGCAGGGGGGTCGCAGCACTCGAGCGAAACACCTCCTATTCAACTCTCCCTACACATTCCCACTTCCCCCCAACCCCTAAACTATCTCCATGAAGAAGCTGTTGCTGGACGAACTGCCACAAAACTACCCGCTTGAGGGCTACCGACGTAAACAGGTGCTCGAGT
>JACMOA010000226.1 GCA_014378225.1 Deinococcales bacterium
CGGTAAAGCAATTGATTTTTAGTCAGTGGGTTATTGGTTCAAGTCCAACACGCTCGAGACCCTACGAATTTATTGAGCCTCGAGCGCTCCGGTTTACCCTTTGCTGGTGGCTCACGAAAAGCTGGACGCAGCGGTGGCGGCGGCTTATGGCTGGACCTGGCCGCTCGAGGAAGAAGAGGTTTTAAGGAGACTTCTAGCGCTCAATCTCGAGCGGGCGGGATAGGGTTTCTCGCTCGAGGTCTGAATTGAATTTTGAAATTTGGATTTAGCAGCGCTCGAGGGTTAAGCGGCTTGAATAGAACTTCACTCCAGGGCAAGTCCCGCTCGAGCGCTCCAACCCCTCCTCGATTATCCCAGGCTCAAGCATGAGCAACCCGCCAAGCAGGTTCAGGCAATCGGATGAAGTAAGAGAAGAATGAGTGTTGCAGACCCCGAGATTGACTCGAGCGGACCCTTCCCCCAATTCCCCAAATGTGCTAGACTCTCTCGGGCCGAAAAATCGGTCAGGCGCACTCAGGGCGCTCGAGGCGGAGAGTGTCCTCGAGCACAAAAAAGTCCAAAACGCGCATATAACGTTCACTTTGAACGCTCTCACAACAGGAGAAACATGTCTTACATCGGAATGAAGCAACTGCTCGAGGCCGGAGTTCACTTCGGACACGAAACCAAGCGCTGGAACCCCAAGTTCAAGCGTTACATCTTTGCCGAGCGCAACGGCATCTTCATCATTGACCTGCAAAAAACCCTCAAGCAGATTGACCGTAGCTTTGATTTCATCAAGGCCACCGCCGAGAAAGGCGGGGTCATCCTGTTCGTAGGCACCAAAAAGCAAGCCCAGGAAATTGTGGAACTCGAGGCCCGCCGCACGGGTATGCCTTTCGTAACCCAGCGCTGGTTGGGCGGAATGTTGACTAACTTTCGCACTATCCGTACCCGCATTGACCGCCTTGCTGCGCTCAACGTGCTGTTCGAGACCGGAGAAATCAACCTGCGCCTCAAAGCCGAGCGTGTGGAGATGGGCAAAGAGCGTGACCGTCTCGAGCGCTTCGTGGGCGGCATCCGCACCATGAGCCGCCTCCCAGACGCCCTCTTTGTGGTGGACCCCACCAAAGAGGACATCGCCGTGACCGAGGCCCGCAAACTGGGCATCCCCGTGGTGGCACTGGCCGACACCGACTCTGACCCGGATTTGATTGATTACATCGTTCCCGGTAACGACGACGCGATTCGCAGCATTCAGCTTATCACCAGCAAAGTGGGCGACATCATCATTGAAGCGAGGGGCGGCGGCGAAGTGGTCAGCAGCACCGTTCTCGAGGGTGACGACAGCGAAGAAGATGTGAATCAAGACGAAATCGAGGCCCAAGAAGCTGTTTCAGCCGAAGTGGAAGAAGAGCAAGTTCAAGTCTGAGCCGGGAAACCGAATTCTGGGTTCGGCTAGAGCGCACACAGACGCTTCCGAACCCTGTTTCCACGCCCCTGACCCTGTGCTGACTTATCAAGCCCTATAAATCTAAATTGAGGTGACACTTATGTTGGAATCCATTAAAAAGCTGCGCGAGTCTACCGGCGCGGGCATGATGGACGTTAAAAAAGCCCTGACGGACGCGAACGGCAACGAAGACCAGGCTATTGCTCTGCTGCGGGAACGCGGAATTCTCAAGGCCGGAAAAAAAGCAGACCGCGAAGCCCGTGAAGGTCTGGTGGCCTTCGTGCTCTCGGACGACAAAAAGCGTGCTGCAATCGTGGAAGTCAACAGCGAGACGGACTTTGTAGCCCGCAACGCGGACTTTCAGGCGATGGTAGCGGGTCTAGCCCAGAGCCTGCTCGAAAACAAGTCTGCCGACCTCGAGAGCTTCAAAGCCAGCCATATCAACGGCGAAAGCGTGGAGACTTCGGTGGCTGCCGCTGCTGGACGCATCGGCGAAAATCTGGTGCTCAACCGAGTCGCTTACCTCGAGTCCCCTGGTGGGGTGGCAGGCTACGTCCACAGCAACGGCAAAATTGGCGTGCTGGTGGAACTGGACAACGTAACCGACTTGGCCCTGGCAACCCAGATTGCCAAAGACGTGGCCTTGCACGTTGCTGCCGAGCGTCCGATTTACCTGCACCGCGATGAAGTCAACGCGGACGACATCGAGAAAGAGCGCGAAATTCTCACCAACAAGGCCATCAACGAGGGCAAGCCCCCGCAACTGGTCGAGAAGATTGTAACCGGACAACTGGCCAAATTCTACGAAGAAAAAGTTCTGCTCGAGCAGCGTTTCGTTAAAGACAACGACAAAAGAGTTCAGGAAACCCTGGGCGGTCACGGCGTAGCGAGCTTCGTGCGCTTCGAGATTGGGGCGTAAGTATAAATTCAAATTCAGGCGGGCTTCGGCTCGCCTTTTTTTATGGAAATAGTAATGAGCAATGAGTGGTGAGCTATAAGCTAAAAAAAGCTCTGGCTCGAGCGAGGAGCTAAAGCTTTTCTCCTCATTGCTGATTGCTCACAGCTCATAGCCCTCCGAAGGAGCTTAAATGACCTACAAACGAGTCTTACTCAAACTCTCCGGTGAATTCCTATCTTCTGAAAATGGTTTTGGCATTGCGCCAGACGCTACCAAAGCACTGGCACAGGAAGTCAAAGCCGCCAAAGACTCGAGCGGGGTAGAAATGTGCATTGTGGTGGGCGCTGGCAACCTGTGGCGCGGTGCACGCAACGGAGCAGGCATGGACGCCGCCACCGCTGACTACATGGGGATGATTGCCACCGTAATGAACGCACTGGCGCTTCAAGACGCGCTCGAGCAGTTGGGTCAGCCTACCCGTGTGCAAACCGCTATCGCGATGGCCAGCGTGGCCGAACCCTACATCCGCAGACGGGCCATGCGCCATCTCGAGAAAGGAAGAATCGTTATTTTTGCGGCAGGAACTGGAAACCCTTTCTTTACCACCGACACCACCGCCAGCTTACGGGCGCTCGAGGTGGAAGCCGAAGTGGTCTTGATGGCTAAAAACAAGGTAGACGGCGTGTACGACAGCGACCCCCGCACCAATCCAGACGCCAAAAAAATTGAGAGCATAAGCCATATGGAAGTGGTCTCGAGGGGACTTCAGGTGATGGACGCCACTGCACTGACCCTCTGCGCGGATAAGAATATGCCCCTGGTAGTCTTCGATATCTACGAACCCGATAATCTGATGCGGCTACTCAAGGGGGAGAAGGTGGGAACGTACATCTCGAGCTAGGTTAAGGGTTATCAGTTATCAGTTCTCGGTTATCAGTTTTTAAAAGCACGTTTGAGGTAAGGTTTCCCCCCGCTCCCTAGCCCCAAAGGCTCCTTCTCAAAAAACCCAACTCCCAAGACCCCTTCTGCTACAATAACGGGCGCAATTTAACACCGCAAAACACCCTGGAGGAACCCATGAAAGAGATTTTTACAGACGTGCGAACTCGCATGAATAAAGCCATTGAAGCGCTCGAGAACAGTTTATCGGTGCTGCGAACTGGACGGGCTAACCCCGGAATGCTCAAGAAGATTGTGGTGGACTATTACGGCTCTACCGTGCCGCTGGACCAAGTGGCCACCATCACCACCCCAGACCCCCGCACCCTGCTGATTACCCCGTGGGACCGTAAAGCGATTGGACCCATCGAAAAGGCCATCCGAGACTCTGATTTGGGCTTCAACCCCAACAACAAGGGCGAAGCGGTGTTTATCAATATCCCCATGCTGAACGAAGAGCGCCGTAAAGAGCTGGTTAAAACAGCCAAAACTTACGCTGAGGACGCCAAAATTGCAGTACGAAACCTGCGCCGGGAAGCGATTACTGAAGTGGACAAGCAAAAGAAAACGGTGGGCGAGGACGAAGTGAAGCGAGCTGAAACCGAAGTTCAGAAGATGACCGATGAGTTTATCAAAAAGGTAGACGAGACCGTGGCTCGCAAGGAGCAGGAAATTCTCGGGTGAGCGCACATCCCTATGGGTGGGTTAAACTAGGGTCCGTGCTCGAGCCTGTAAACTCAAAATTTAAACTGCTCGAGAAGAACGGCTCGAGGGCAGGGTGATGAAAGACGTGTGGGTGCGTTTCTGGCCCGCCATGCTATCTTTTGCGGTGCTGTTCACCATTTTGCGGGTGGGAGTCACGCTGTTTGTTCCCGCCATGATTGTGCTGACCCTGTTTGCCCTGCGCGAATATGTGGAGATGGTCCGCGCCAGGGACATTGACGTGCGGATGGGGTCTCAGATGTTTTTCGCAGTAGCTTTGATGCTGGCCTCTGTTCTTCCGCTCGAGGGTGCGCGGTGGTGGAATCCCATTCCTCCATGGCCCGGAGGCTCGTGGCGTGAGGTAGTGCTGGGCGTGTACGTGGTATATCTGCTGATTGTGGAAATCGTGCAACCCGGTGAAAGACCGCTCGAGCGCATTGTGTACAGCGTTTTTGGGATGTTGTACCTGCCGTGGCTGCTGGGCTATTTTATTTTGCTGCGCCAGATGCCCAATGAGGCTCAGGGCTTTGGATATTTACTGTTGCCGCTGATGGCCTCGTTTGCCACCGACACCGGAGGGTTTTTCTTTGGGCGGTTTTTTGGACGGCGTAAACTGGCTCCAGAAGTTTCGCCTGGAAAAACAGTAGAGGGCGCGTTTGGCGGCTTCGTGCTGAGCTTTATCTTCACCTTTGCGGTGGGCTATTACCTCGAGCAAGAGGGGCTGATTCGCGGTTTGACGGTGCTGGACGCACTCCTGTTCAGTCTGCTGGTCTCGAGCGCGGCCCAGTTAGGAGATTTGGCTGAGAGTTTAATTAAACGTTCATTAGGAACCAAAGATTCAGGGCGCTTTTTGCCTGGACACGGCGGTTTGCTGGATAGGCTGGATTCACTGCTGTTCTCGGTTCCCATCACCTATTTCTTTCTGACCCTGGTAATTTTGCGCTGACACACTGGCTCGAGGTAATACCTTTCAGGAAGCTGCGATGCGCTCAATCAACCCCGCCAAGAGTGCGGCGCGTATCGGCATCTGGTCAATCACCACATGCTCATGGTCTGCGTGCGCCCCATCGCCCACAGCGCCCAGACCGTCCAGCGTGGGGGCAATCGGGGCGGTGAGGTTGCCGTCGCTCATACCTCCAGCCAGACCCTCGCCCAGCGTAAAGCCCAGCTCGAGCGCCACCTCACGGGCCAGCTCGAAGAGGGCCACCGTTCCGGGTCCACGCTCGAGGGGCATCCGTTCCATGCCCCCTGTTAGGGTCAGTTTCGCTCGAGGGTTGACCACACTTAAAGACGCCGCTTCCCGCTGCACTCGAGCCGCCTCCTCGAGTGTGGACACGCGCAAATCGGCCCACAGCTCGGCGTGTGCCGGAACCACGTTGGTAGGACCGCCTCCCGTCATGCGGCCCACACTCATGGTCGTGCCGAGGTCTGGTCGGGCTATTGCGGTTAGATGGAGCGCCTGATGGCTCAGCTCGAGCAGGGCGTTTACTCCCTTTTCCGGCTCGAGGCCCGCGTGCGCCGCCACGCCTTCTATGCGGATGTGGAACTCTCCCCCACCCTTGCGAGCGGTTTTGAGATGCCCAGAAACAGGCATAGAGGGTTCTACCACTAGCACCGCCTTGGCACCTTGAGCGGTCTGAGTAATCAAGTCTCGAGAAGTTACACTGCCCACTTCTTCATCTGACGTAACCAGCAACTGCACCGTGCAGGGCAACTCCTCGAGCGATTTCAACGCCCAAAGGGCCTGAACAACCCCGGCTTTCATGTCGTATATTCCGGGGCCATAAGCCCTGCCGTCCTGCACCCTAAACGGCAGGCGCTCGAGCGTACCCAGTGGCCAAACTGTATCCGCATGGGCCAAAATAAGAATTCTATGCTCGGTTTTGCCCGCCAAAGTAAACAGGCGGTGGTCGCCATTTTCAGAAGAGAAACGCTTGACGCTTACACCCAACTCGAGCATCCAAAATTCAATCCGCTCGAGGACAGCTTCTACCTCCCGTTTGTGATGACTGGGAGACTCGAGGCGGACGATTTGCTCGAGGTTTGCGAGCATTTGCGAAGTATGCTTTTGCAAAAAACTGAGTTTAGAGAACACGTCTGTAGTATAAGCGCTCGAGTGAAATGCTCGAGCGTGGGGGTACAAGTGCACGAAAGAAGCCCCCCCAGAGGAGCGCTCAACATTTAACGGTGAACTTCAGGCCACTGTAAACTTCAGGCCACTAGCCGCTCTACTTTTTCCGGCTCGAGCGTGAGGTTGATAAACCCTTTGAGGTAAAGGTCAAAGGTGGCGGTGCGGCCTACCACTTTTTCGAGTAGCTCGAGCGCCACTTCAAATTGCCGACCTTGCCTGAGTACCCGTACCCGATTGAGTGTGCCGGGAACCCACGAGCAACGCACCGTGTTCTCTAGCTGCATGGCAAACTCCTTATAAATCATGTAGTGAGGACAACCCGCAGGAAGCCCATTCCGAATGAGTGCTTAGCCCATAACCACCAGCGCCTAATATTTTGATTAGGTCTACAGTTGTCTAGCTTGACAAGAAAAGTGTAACAAATCTTGCCCCATCTGAATCAGCTTCGGCTCACAAACTTTTACACATCTGTCTATAATGAAGCTAGCTTGTGATTTTATTATTTTTCTTACGACATTTATATTGGTAACAATGATTATTTTATCCAATCATCTCTAAAAGACGAGACAGACAGCGACCATACTTCTTCTGGTAAACTCCAAACCGAAAATCCGAGTCAAAAAGTTTCTCGAGACTCACTCCAGAAAGCCCCAGTTTAAGGTCTAGGTCGTATACTTTGTCTATAAAATGTACCAGACGTAGGGCTATGTTCTGGTCGGAAATCGGTTCCACGCCCTCAAGCAAAACCGTTTCTACACCCTCGAGCAGTTTGCCAAATTTGGCGGGATGAACCCGCAACAGGTGACGGTTCAGAGCGCTGAAGGTCAAACGGATGTAAGGACGCTCCAGTGTTTGCTCGAGGGCATCTAGTTCAGCGCTCGAGAGTGGAAGGGGAAGAACGGCTCCACGCTGACGGTAGTCTGGACCATCTATGGGCAACATCAGAAAGCGCCCAGCAATGCCCTGAATCTGACGCTCAAAGTCTCGAGCGTTGAAGCGGCCCTGCCCCAGTTGCTCGGGTTGCGTGTTGCTGGTGGTGACTACATGCGTTCCGGCGGGCATAAGCTGACCCAGAAAAGTGCTGGCCATGTGGGTGTTGCCGGGGTCGTCCAGCTCGAATTCGTCAATGCACAGCAGCGCGTAATGCTTGAAGGTTTCCACCGCCCTGGTCATGCCCAGTATTCCCAGCGCAAAGAACAGTTCTGAAAAACTCAGGAAAGCCTTTTCACCCTGGAAGGTGTGCCAGGTGGCGACCAGCAGGTGGGTCTTGCCCACCCCAAAGCCTCCATCCAGATAAAAACCCTTTCCCTCGAGCTTTTTTCCACCAAAAAGTCCCAGAATCTTGTGCGCTCGAGGAGGATTTTGGGCAAAGTCGTGCAGGCGCTCGAGCGCCAAAGATTGACTCTCGAACTCTAAATTAGGCTGAAAACTGTCAAAACTCACTCGCCCAAAACGCGGACTGGGAACAAACCCGGCCCGCATTTCTTCGGGATTAAGTTCGGGAAAACGCTGTGTCAGGTCTATTTTTAGAGATTCTATTTTGCAAGGTAAAGTCACACCAAGAGTTTAGAGGGTTCCTCGAGCAAAGCTCACCCTCCCTTGTGTATCTCCAGCTCGAGCTTGTAATTCCCCCGCCGGGTTTCGTTGACCACCCGTTTAAACTCGAGCCGTCCCAGACCCTCTGCGCTCAGGGTATCGCCTTCCCGAATTTCACTGCTGGCTTTGGCAGGTTGACCATTGAGCCGCACTTTGCCGTTCTCGAGGCCCCCCTGAAAGTATGACCTCGAGACCCCAAAGCCTTTAGCCCCCACGGCGTCTACCCGCATGGAGGGAACGACTACTTCCCTGGTTTTAACCCTGGCACTAGCGTTAAGTTCCGCTTTTTCCACGGTCAGCTCGAGGTTTCCCAGTTGGGCTAGTTTCTCGAGCTGCTCTTTGGCTTTGCCTGTTGCGGCCACCAGATAGCTCCCGCGCTCGAACCGAACATCTCCTAGCTGCTCGAGGTCTATTCCAGCAGCCTTGAGGGCCACCAAAACATCGGCACTTTCCCAGGTGGGTGGGAATTCTGCGGACAGCTCGAGCACCTCCACCGGGTCGGTCACACTGGGAATATGCACCGGATACAGGGTCACCACGGCCCGCTGTGGGGTGGCAAAACCGCCAGAGATTAGAAATTTGATTTCGGAATTGTTCAGGGGTCTGCGGTCCAGCGCGTCCAGGGCCACGAAAGGCGTGCGGACCACTCGGCCCCCAGCAGCCTGCGCTATCAATTTGTTCAGGTTAAAGTCAGTTGAAGCCATAAGCTCGAGGGTAGCACGGAACGTGCGTGGGTGCATCGGACAATTGGCTTATTTGGGATGCTTTGCTCGAGGGTGGGAGGGTGAGAAGAACGCCCTTAAGCGGGTCATAGGTTCCCTGTTGGTTTGTTCTCAAGTGCCCAAAATCAAACCAATGGGGAACCCATGACTAAAGACTCGCCGAAGGCGCAAAACTGATAATCGACAACCCCACTCTCACTCGAGCATATACGCCTGAACTCTCGAATACCCGTCTATACTGCTCTCATGGAAATCAGTGAACCCATCGGTACGCCGGGTGCGCCTAAAGAAACGCTCGAGGATTTAGCGAATGTGCTCGAGCGGCTGCCCACAAGTGCCAAAGTTCTGCTCATCACCGACATTCAGGGCCACCGCAGCCACGCCCGTTACGCCGTGCTCTTCTTACACGGTTCCGAGGGCGCACTCAGCCGCGAAGCCTTTGGACCGCGTTACGGCCCCGAGGGGATTCTGGCCCTGGATACCCTGGTGCGAACCCTGCTCGAGCGTGGAATCAACGACTTTAAAGAGTGTGTGGTGATGCCCAGCGATTTTGGCCGCTTGATGCAAGAACCCGAGGGTTTAGAGTTCGAGCGCCTAATCTCGAGCGCCAACCCCACCGACCCCAATCTATACCTGACCACCCACATGACCGATGTGTTGGTTTCTCCGGTGGGCAGCCCGCTCGAGTGAATAGATTTCTTTTAGAAGTCACGAAAAGTAGAAGGCGAAAACTGACACGTTAGATTCTTGCCACCTATCAGACTTTTTTCTTGAGTCTGATTTTTCAACTTTGACCCTCGAGCAAATTCAAACCATCCCAGACTCTAATTGACCAACTGAAAACCGAAAACCAAGCCCCAGACCTCAAACTCCCGAATCAGTACCTTCCGGCTCGAGGGTTACAAGCTTCACACTCTCCCCTGCCAGTAAAATTCCCGCACTGCGAAACTCGCGCTTGACCCGCAGGTTGTACTCCCGGCCCAGCGCCCACTGTTCTTTGGGCTGCACCTTGAACATGGCCCGAAGCTTAACTCCGGTGGGGTCCAGGCCCACAATACCCTCGAGCTTGGGTTCCTCGAGAAAGATGTCCTTCCACTGGGGGTCTGCGTACAGCGATTCCGCCACGTTTTTAAGCGTCTCGAGCGCTTTATCAATGTCCGCGTCGTTGGACACCAACACATCGCCCACCAACCGCGACCAGCCCTTGCTGGACACGCTGACTGAGGTGATTTGGCCGTTGGGAACAATGTGAACCGACCCATCCAGAGCGCGAATCTGGGTCAGGCGCAGGGTGATGCGCTCCACTCCCCCACTCAGGCCAGGGTTTCCGTTGACGGTAATTACGTCTCCCACGCCGTATTGGTCCTCGAGCAGGATGATAAAGCCGTTCAGGAAGTCCCGAATCAGGCTCTGCGCCCCAAAGGAAACCGCCACCCCGATGATGGATACGCCCGCCACCAGGGTGGTGGCTTCCACGCCCAGCGCCTGCAAAATCTGAATTCCGGCCAGAATAAATACCACGCCGCGCAGGCTCGAGCGCAAGATGCTCTTGAGGGTGCGGGTTCGCACGCTGCGGCGGTTAAATTCGCTGCCGTACACGATTCGGCCCACCAAAACTTCAACGCCCAAGAGTGCCAAATACGCCAGCGCCACAGTGGCCAGTGAGCGCCCGATAGACGCGCTGAACCAGGCCGACAGTGCCTCTCCCTGACTATAAAACAGCTCGAGCAGGTCCAGACGCAAACTGTATACCGCCACAATGAAGGCCAGATACGCCGCCAGAATTCCCCATAAAAGGCGGAGCACTCGAGCAGTACGGACAAAATTCCCAGCCTTCTCGAGCGCCAGTAAAGCCAGACGCACCATCAACCACGCGCCCAGAACGACGCCCAGAGACACCAGAAAAGCCATGACCCGTTGCGGGTCGGCTAGTTGGGTTTGGAGTTGCTCGAGCATGGGGGTTTTGGGTTATTGTCTTGGACAAAGCGGCACGTCTTGAGCAGAACGGCACCTACCGGGCCTGCTCGCCTACCGGGCCTGTCTGCCAGGGGTCAGTTTTCGGTGGTGAGTTTGAACCCACTTAGGATTGGGATTGAGATAACTTCGGTGTTTTATCTCGAGCGAGGACACTTTTTTCTGTCACCTTGAGCAGGGCGAAGGGTCTACATTTCGACTGAGTTGATTTGACTGAGTTGATTTGACTGAGTTGATTTGACTGAGTTGAGATGTTTTACCCTGCTCAACAGGACAAGGGGCTTTTCAAAATCGGGAAGCTATTTTATCCCCGTTCCTTAAAAACTATTTTTAGCCCTCGAGCGCAGAACTCAAATGCTCGAGGGTGTTAGACTCAAGCACGCGTTGGGCGTACAGTAGGCCATTTTCTACCGCTTTGGCGTCTGCGCTGCCGTGTCCAATGAAACTGAGTCCCTTGACCCCCACCAGCAGCGAAACGCCGTATTCGCTGGGGTCCATCTTTTTTCTGATGCCTTGTAGAGCGCTACGAACCAGCAAGCCGCCCAATTTACTGAGCGGGCTGCTCGAGAGTGCTTCCCGAATCCAGCCGAACAGCACCTTCGCTTCACCCTCGGCCAGTTTGAGCACGATGTTTCCGGTAAAGCCATCAGTGAGCACAATGTCGGTGGTTCCCTTAAAAATGTCGTTGCCTTCTACATTGCCGTGGAAGTTGATATTGGATAATTCGCGCAGCAGCGCGTGAGCCTCGAGCACCGTTTGACTGCCCTTATGGTCTTCCTCGCCAATGGAAAGCAAACCCACACTGGGCTTTTCTAATCCACCCCCCTCGAGTGGCAAGCTCTGAAGGTAAACGGTAGCCAGACGCGCCCACTGTGGGTAATAGCTGGGTTTGACGTCGGCGTTTGCGCCTGCATCCAACAGATAAGTCACCCCTTTGGCGCTGGGAATGCGGTTCAGAATGGCGGGTCTTTCCACGCCCTTCAGTCGGCCCAGGGTGAACAGGGCGCTGGCCATAGTGGCCCCGCTATGGCCCATCGAGACCACTGCGCCCGCCTCGCCGTCCTTGACCATGCGCGTGGCGACCTGAACACTCGAGCGTGGACGCTTTCGCACATCTCCGGCGTGGTCGTCCATGCTGATGACGTCTTCGGCATGAACGACGGGCAAGCGCCCACCCTGCCGAAACAGCTCGAGGTGGAGTTTTGGTTCGTCGCCCACCAGAACCACGTTTACACCGCGCTTTTGCGCTTCGAGCGCACCCGCCACAGTAACTTGAGGCGCAAAATCACCGCCCATCGCGTCCAGTGCGATGGGCAGCTTTGAGTTTTCAGCTCGAGTCATTAAGAATTCTCCTCGAGCCGCTCGACACAATCAAAATACGAGGTGTGAAATGGATTCTCGAGCGCAAAGTGAGGAAAATAACGCTCGAGGGGAACACCCAAACTCTGCCCAATTTGAACCCCTTTCATTTAGCGGTCCTGCCACTCCGTCCCAGTAGGGGATTCCTCTTCAGGTTGACCCTCAAAACCTGGAGTTACGTAGTACGGCTTAGCCTCGCTGCTGCGCATTTCGCTGGGCAGGCGGTATCCAGGGCGCTCTACCGCCGCCCGGATGTCCTTGAGGTCCACATACTCGTCCGCAGCGTTGCGAAGCTCGTAAGAGGTCATCTCTGGGATGCTGGCCACCACAATACGCTTACCTTTACTCCGCAGAACCTCAGCAGGCCGCTCGAAATCACCGTCTCCAGTGAGCAGAATAGCGGTATCGTATAAGTCAATGGTGGACAATAAATCCGTGACCAGCTCAATGTCCAGGTTGGCACGGCGGTGGGTTTCACCGGTTTCGGTATCGGTGAGTTCGCGCAGCGGCTTGGTACGGACGGTGTACCCCATGTAGGTCAGCGCGTCAATAAAGCGCTTTTGCTTATCGTCCATCGGGTAGGGTACAGCGGTGTAATAGAAGGCATTGTAAAGCCTTCCCACCTTGGCAAAATGCTCCAAAATCTTGCGATGGTCAAAGTTCCAACCCAGCCGCTTGGCTGCCGCATAGACATTTGCGCCATCAATAAAGAGGGCCACTCGTTCCATAAAATTTCTGCTCCTTAAATGTTCAATTACTGTGCGGGTATGCTTAAAAAATCGGGCTAGATTAAACCGCTCTGACTCTTCCCTGCTCGAGCACCAGTAGGCAGAGCATACCTCATGGGATGGGTCAGGTAAAGCGAAAAGCCGTAGTCTAACCAAAAACCAAGTTCGAGTACAGCAGATTCTCAGCAAACTCAGATGTCAATTTTTCTCAAACTCTGCTCAAAAGGTTGGGATTAAGGATTCCAACCCGTGGGTTTTTCCAGCGCTCGAGGGTTGAACCCACTAGGACCAGACAAACGAACATCAGCGGTATTGCAGTCGTAACTGGCACTAATGTGGCGTACAAAAGGCCACCACACCAGTGCTGCACGTCCCGCAATGGCCTCGAGCGGAACCGTTCCAATCATCCTCGAGTCCTCACTTCCCCCCTGAGAGCGGTTATCCCCCATCACAAAATACTGACCCGCTGGAACGGTAATGCTCTTAAACATAGGAGTCAATCCACTGTAATCGCTACGTGCATAGTTTGCGGTGCTCGAGAACTGGTCCCAACACTGCTGCTCTTTCCAAAAATCGGTAATGAACGCCTGATTAATTTTTCTATTGTTGACAAAAACCTCACCCGCTTGCATTCTGACCGTATCTCCAGCAACGGCAACCACCCGTTTAATAAAATAAGGTCGGTAGGTCCACAGTCCAAAAAAATCACGCTCAACACCCGGAATCTCCCCTCCAGGTTTAAACACCACAATGTCGCCGCGCTGAAAACTACCAATTCCCAGACGGTGCAGCCAGGTCTCGTACTTGGGAATAATGATGCGCTCCCCGTGCCGCAAGTTAGGCATCATACTTTTGCCGTCTACCCCAGTGATAGTCACCAAAAAAGTGGTGATGATGAAAAAGGGCAGCAACACGCTAAGCCAGGAGCGCAGCTCGAGCCAGAGATACCGGCCCAGGGAAATGCGCGGCTTGCTCGAGGAAGATACTTCCTCAGAAGTGCTGGGCGGGTTTGGGGAAAGGGTGGGGTCGGTCAAAGTAGCGCCAGTTTAGCGGGTTTGGGTGAAGGGAGGATGGAGTAGGTAGGAGGCGGACAGGCCCTGAGGTGCCGTTTTGTCCAAGACAGGTGGGAGGGTGAGTGGATGGCCAACCTTTGTCTTGCCTTTTCTGATGTCTGATGTCTTTTATTCCCACACTTAAAACTCACCACTCAGAACCCCCCTGGTGACGAAAGACCTGCTCAAAATTCAAAAATCGCAGTATGCTCGAGCCATGACCGCCTTAACCCAGGTGCGGACCTTGCTCAGCTTTGTGAAGTTCGAGCACACGGTTTTTGCGCTTCCCTTTGCCTACGCCGGAATGTTGTTTGCCTCGCTCGAGCGTTACGGCACGGGTTGGCCCGGTTTTATGACCTTTTTATGGATAACGCTGGCAATGGGGGGGGCGCGCACCGCAGCTATGGGCGCGAACCGATTGATTGACGCGGCCATAGACGCAAAAAACCCCCGAACTGCTGGGCGTGAAATTCCTGCGGGGAAAATCTCTCCCGCTCGAGCGATTGGGTTAGTCGTTGTTTCGCTGATTGTGCTTACGGTTTCAGCAGCGCAACTGGGACCGCTGGCGCTGGCACTGCTGCCCATCGCCGTCGTCTTCCTGATTGTCTATCCGTACACCAAGCGGTTCACCTGGCTGTGTCACCTTTGGCTGGGCATCACAGACGGCGCAGCGGCGGCGGGCGGCTGGATTGCCGTAACGGGAGAGTTCAGTTGGGGCGCGGTGATGCTGTGGCTGGTGGTAATTTTCTGGATGGTAGGTTTAGACGTGATTTATGCTACCCAGGATTACGAGTTTGACCGTAAAAATGGCGTGCAGAGCATTCCCGCCCGTTTCGGCATCCCTCGAGCACTCCAGATTGCCGCCGTTTCTCACGCCGTTACCTTTTTACTCCTGTTGGGATGCGCTGTTGTGATTGGCACGAGCTGGCCTTTTTATCTGGCGGTGTCAGTGATGGGCGCTATCCTGCTGTACGAACACCTGCTGGTCAGACCGGACTCGAGCGGGCAAATTAACCTTCAAAAAATCCACGTGGCCTTCTTCGATGCCAACGGCTGGCTGGCGTTGACCATGCTTATTGGTGCGGCAGTGGATGTGGTGGTACGGGGTTAGGATATGGCAACTAAGAGATAGTCCGAATCTGTACCAGTCGAGGTTTTCACCATTCTGCGCGTCTGTGTCGCAACTTTCTCGAGCGCCTCAGTTGCCCGACAATCGCCTAGCGCTCGAAACCCTCACCCAAAAGGCTGGCTTTTGGCGAATTTTTCCAAAATGCTTGGAGTGCAAAAACATGTAGGACAGATTCGGACTACATCTGAGAACTAGACCCCAAGAACCTGTGAGCAGGCCCCACGGGACAGGATGGTCTGATGGGTGCCGCTTACTCCAAGACGCGAGCAGGCCCGTTAAGTGCCGTCCTGCTCAAGCGGCCCAGCCCGTGAGGCGGACAGGCCCGCTAGGCGAGCAGGCCCGCTAGGTGCCGTTTTGCTCAAGACGTGCCGCTTTGTCCAAGACGTGCTGCTTTTGGGCCAAGACAGACAGTGCCTTTTTACTCGAGATAGCCAGAAGCACTATTTTTGACGCTCGAGCCAACAAA
>JACMOA010000028.1 GCA_014378225.1 Deinococcales bacterium
GCCGCCGGACTCTTCACCACCCACCAGCACCGCTTTTTCTGAATTTGTCTCTCCGTCGAGAAATGCGTCTGTGATGTACTTGAAACCGACAGGCGTGGTGAACAGCTCGAGGTTCCATTTCTGACACAACTTTTCGATGAGGCCGGAGCCGGAAACGGTGTTGACCACCCGTCCACGCAGACCCCTGGCGTACATATTTTGAATTAACAGCACAAAGATTTTGTGGCTGTTGAAAAAATGACCGCCCGCCGTCACCGCGCCCACCCGGTCTGCATCACCGTCCGTGACTGCGCCGAAGACGGGGCTTGCTTCCGTCTTTAGAATCGCCATCAGCGAGGCCAGATTTTGTGGCACGGGTTCGGGGTTTACGCCATAAAACATCGGGTGCGGAACCGCGTGCAGGGGCCTCAGCTCGAGCAACAATTTAGCGTGCCGCACAAAACCCTCGAGCCAGCCCGCACCCGCGCCGCCCATCGGGTCGAAGTACATCACACCCTTGTACGTTCGCAGCAGCTCGAGGTCCAGCACAGAATCCAGTTGCTCGAAATACGCTTTACGGATGTCAAAACGCTCAAGAGCAGCAGTACTTTTCGGGACGTCTCCCCCCGTCTCGAGATGCTGCTCGAGATGCTGCTCGAGATGCTGCTCGAGGACCTTTTCGATTCCACTAATAATTTCCGGCGTGGCACTGCCGCCGTAAGCACCCTTGATTTTGTACCCGTTGTACTCTGGCGGGTTGTGCGAGGCCGAAATCATCACCCCACCCCCAGCCCCAAAGTGTTTGACCGCGAAACTCAGCGCGGGCGTGGGCAGGTAGGTTTTGGAAAGTAACACCTCGAGTCCGACGGCAGCCATCGTTTCGGCAGCTACCCTTGCAAAACCCTCACCCTGGAAGCGGGTGTCAAAACCCACCACAACACGCTTTGCACCGCCGCCCAGCAGATAAAGCGCGTGTGCGTGCGCTACTTTACGTACATTTTCATAGGTAAAATCTTCACCGATAATGTCGCGCCAGCCGTCTGTACCGAATTTAATCATATTCAGAACCTCTCGAACAAAAACAGCTCGAGCGTTCAACTCGAGCAGGATTTCCACACTATAACCAGCCGTGACCATCGGCAAAAGACGGTGAAGGTTCGATGGAGGGTTTAAACTCGAGCCATGCTGACAGACCTCGAGCGGCAAGAACTCAAAAACCTCTTCCTCGAGCATTCAGAAGATGGAGACTTATACGCCGAACTCGAGCGCCATTACACAGAGCCGCAGCGCTTTTATCACATTTTCAGTCATCTCCTCGAGATGTTCCGGTTGTTGCGCCCACTGGAAAGCCAACTCGAGCACCCCGAAGCGGTGTTCTGGGCCGTCTGGTTTCACGATTCTATTTACGACCCTCGAGCCTCCGATAACGAAGAAGAAAGTGCACAGTTAGCCCTCGAGCGCCTGACCTTTCTAGAACCTGAAACGCTCGAGCGTGTCTCGAACCTGATTCTCTGCACCAAAACTCACCAAGCCCTCGAGCCAGACGGAAAATTTTTAATGGACGCAGACCTCTCGATTTTGGGAAGTTCCTTTGAGGCATATGCAAACTACGCTCGAGCCATCCGTAAAGAATATGAATTTGTCCCGCTCGAGTTGTACTGCGCGGGTAGAATCACCGTGCTCGAGCGCTTCCTGGGTCGGTCACGAATTTATCAGACCCTCGAGTTTGGGGCACGGTTTGAAGCACAAGCACGGCAGAATTTGACGTTAGAGCGCCAAAGTTTACTAGAGGGTAGATTAATGAAGTAATAGGTTTTCGATTTTTCAAATGCTACAGTTGCTTTTCATTTAGCCGATAACTGATAAGTGACCTTACGCAATAGATAAATTGAGCTGACATGAGGTCTGGCGAAGGACTTGGATTTTTAACACCACTTGTCTATCACGTAAGGTCAGTTATTTATGGCTTACTTCTTCAATGATGTGTTAGCTTACAATGGTGCGAGTTGCGTTCAAGATGCGATCCACCGTTTCATCCACGGTCAGGTCTGTGGAATCGATGACGTGCCAACCCATTTTTGGATGGCGTTCCAGTTCATTGTCTACCTCGGCAATAGCCTGAGCCAGTATCTGCTTGAAACTGTCGCCATCTTTGCCACGCTCAGCCAGACGAATCAGGGCAGTCGCACGGGAAGGCCGCAAAATGACGCGGTGTAGGTCAGGGCCTAAAATCTTGGCGTAGTCGGCGTCCGGAACGTCACCAAACCAAAAATCATCCAGTGCGACCGCAAAGCCGGCCTGTGCGTAGGTCTGAGCTACGCAGGCGGACGCTTCATGTGCGAGCCGCAATTGGCGACCCAGTTCCTCGGACCAGTCGAAGCTCATATCAGCCAGTCCAGAGACAACCATATGGCGCACGTCGTCCACGGGAATATGCAGCCCGTGTGTAAAGCGGTTCATTAGTGCACGGGCAACCGTAGTCTTCCCGGCGGCGGGAGTACCCATGATCAGATAAATGGGGGGCATAAACTAAGATTATAAACGTATCGGATCAGCGCCCATTGTCCAACTGCAATAGAAAGCGGGATTACGGCTGGATTGGAAGTGATTTAGCGCTCCAATCAACTGGGGGCAGCGCGAACCTGTAGTCCGACCATCACCTCAATCCGATGTTGACCCTGACGCTTGACCATCTCCAAGTAGTTTAGATAGTCAGGTGACCCCAGTTTGACAAAATGAGACTGGGAGATAGTCGCTGTACAGTTTCAGCGTCTCATGGTCCGTATCCGAGTCTAATTCCTTCTTCCAACTACCCTGAAGTCTGTCGCGTAAGGTCAGTGATAACTTATCACCTCATCTGGTCCCGAATCGCGTCCAAACTTTCATCCAACCCTTCCACAAAAATATCCTCGAGCGCACGGTCCCGTAGTAACGCGTTCTGCTCGGTTTCGGCCTGCGCCCTGGTCCAGCGGATTCGCACGCCATAGCCCCGGCTCACGTTGCCTTGACCGCCAATGAACCGCGCTGCAAAGCGCACTGCTTCGGCGGGGTCTCCGGTGGGGGCAACCACTCGAGTGTTGCGCAAATCTCCGGTGTCATTGACCAGACTGAGCAAAACCTCAATGCGGTTGCCACTGTACTGGAGGAATATCTGGTCTACTCGCCACATAGCGGTAGCACGGATGGGACGCCAGTCTCGAGCGGAAGGGGCCTTTCGAGGTTTTGCCATTTCAAAAGCGCTCGAGGGAGGAGATGGGCAGTCCCCGAAGGATTGCGAAGCACGGTGCAAGGGGGAAAGGGGGCGGCGGCGATATTCGCACCCGATTAAGAGGTCTCCCAAAGGCTTGGAAAGAGCTTTGACGCTCGAGGGCTAAATGCAGCTCCTGGACCCTATCCCCCCATCCCTCCATCCCTCCATCCCCCCTGCACCCCTTTGAGCCGACCCAACCAGCCTCAACCCCTCGAGCGTCAAACATAAGGCATCCGCTCCGCCAGCACACAGGCCAGCGCGATGGAGTTGTACTTGGTGGCCTCGTCGTCCGCCCTCGAGGTGAGCACAAACGGCCTGCTCGCACCCATGATAACCCCGGCTACCCTCGCTTTAGCAAAATAAACCAGGGTTTTGTAAAACACGTTGCCCACGTCAATATTGTCCACCACCAATATATCGGCTTGACCCGCCACCGGAGATTCGATTTTTTTGATTTTGGCACTCTCGAGGCTGACTGCATTGTCCAGCGCCAGTGGGCCGTCAATAATTGCGCCCTTAATCTGGCCCCGGTCTCCCATTTTGCTAATAATAGCGTCATCCACGGCGGTGCTCATATCCGGGTTGACCACCTCTACCGCCGCCAGCATCGCTACTTTGGGCCGCTCAAGGCCGATGCAGTGCGCCACAGTCACCGCATTTTCCACAATGGCAATCTTGGCTTTGAGGTCCGGTTCGATGTTCATGGCCCCGTCGGTCATCATGAACAGTCGTCCGTAGTCTGCCAGTGGCGCGTCGAACACCAGAACGTGTGAAAGCTGCTTGCCGCTCCGCAGGCCCCAGTCTTTGTTGAGCACCGCCCGCAAGATGATGGAGGTGTCCAATTGACCTTTCATCAAAATATCGGCCTTGCCGCTCGAGACCGCCTGAACGGCCTGTTCTGCCGCCTGCTCGAGCGTAGGGCAATCCACCACCTCAATGCTCGAGAGGTCCATACCAATGGTTTGCGCCACTTTTTCAATATCGCTCAAGTTTCCGTACAGAATGGGCACAATCATTCCATCCGCTCTCGCTTCGTTGACCGCCTCGAGCACATGCGAATCTGCCGCTGCCGCCACCGCCACCCGTTTTGGGCCGTTTACCTGTGCAATCAGTTGCGCCAGGTCCAGCACGGCCCGCATATCCCGCAGGGGTTCAATATTTTTAAAATCTACTCCATTCATGACTTTCAGTGTAAACGCTCAAAGGCGGGATAAAGTCAGGCATGAAGTTACAGTGGAGAAAGTCGGGGTTAATGAAATTTAACGCTCGAGTCAACCCAAGTACAAGAAATTGGGTCGCTAATTGATGTGGTTCTCGAGACCAAAAAAAGGAATCAAAATCTTTTCTAGCTCACCCTGCTGGCTCCTCAAAAACCAATCTTCAGTTTCTATGAGATTGAGGTATTTGTCATCCTCAACCTCGACCAGTGCATCGAGACGGACAATCTCATTCGCTACCAGCAGCACATCTTGCTCTTGACAGTAAGCAATAGACCTCCGGCGAAAGTCGCCTCCAGACGTGTTACTCATTTACTCCTACTCGTTCCACTCGGTCAAAAGCGGGAGGCGGGACGGCCCGCCCCCCACTTTTGACCGAGGTCTAATATATCGCTCAAGTTGCTGCCAGAGGTCAGAATTTCCCCAATGCAAAGAGCGCTCAAAGTTCCC
>JACMOA010000227.1 GCA_014378225.1 Deinococcales bacterium
GAGGAGTAAAGGTTCTACGCGCTTTAATTTCGCCCTGACGTCCGACCAGCTCACTGGTCCATGAAGCCAAGTCGCCAGAATAGCTGAAGCTATAGTTTACGATGGTTGTACGGTCGTCACAAATTACAGGCACTTCGTTGACGATACCGTCATTGGGTGTGATGTCTGCCGTGTAATCACTGGTGATAGCGAGCGTGGTGGTGAAGAGGGTGAGTCCGGATACTGAAGCACAACCGCTCATTGCCAACGCAAAACTTCCAAGCAAGAATAGTTTTTTCATACCTCTTAGTGTGTCAGCTCTCCCCTGATGCTTTGTGTGAGAGCCACCCTCGAGCCTTCACCCGCCTTAAACCCTCGAGCCATTCTGCTAAACTTTCACGGATATGGATGTTAAAGCCGCCCTAAAAGACGCTGTAACTCGAGTGCTCGAGCAAATGCAAGCTCCCGCGCTCGGTTCGGACACTTACGCCCGTTTCGAGGTCATTATTCAGGACACGCCCCCCGATAAACCCGGCGATTACGGCACTCCAGTAGCCTTTCTGCTGGCCAAAGCCTTGAAACAGAGTCCGGTCCAAATTGCCGCTCAACTAGCCGCTCAGCTCGAGCTGCCTGCGGGAATTGCTCGAGCAGAAGCGGTAGGACCGTATCTCAATTTCTTTGTAGACCGCGCCGGGTACATTAAAGATGTAGTAGGAAATGCCCTAGAGTCTGTCTCCAAGGGTATTAAAGTGATTGTGGAACACACCAGTGTGAACCCCAACAAGGAACTGCATGTGGGCCATCTCCGCAACGTGGTGCTAGGCGACGCGATGGCAAGGGTGTACCGGGCAGCGGGCTACAGTGTGGAAGTTCAGAACTACATTGACGACACCGGACGTCAGGCCGCCGACTCCTTATTTGCACAGGCGCATTACGGAGAGCAGTGGGACGGCTCTGGAAAGTACGACCACTGGCTAGGCGAACTCTACGTGCGGCTGCACCAGGATTTAGCAAACGAGGCGTTCAAGCAGGGGGCCGAACCCGGAATCAACGCGGTGATGCACCGACTTGAGGCAGGAGAGTTGCGTACCGAGGTGGAAAAAGTGGTGCGTGCTCAACTCGAGACCTGTTACGCGCTGGGCGTGGAGTACGACCTGCTGGTGTGGGAATCCGACATCGTGGGCAGCGGCTTTCTGGACAAGGCTATGAAACTGCTCGAGCAGAGTGAGTTTTGCTTTCGGCTGAGCGAGGGCAAGTACGCGGGCTGCTTCGTGATGGACACCAGCAGGTTCCTGCCCGGACTCGAGGACCCCATTTTGGTGCTGCTGCGCTCAAACGGCACCGCAACATATACCGCCAAAGACATCGCGCAGCAGTTCTGGAAGTTTGGACTTTTTGAAGGGCTGGATTACACCGAATTCGAGAGCCAACCGAGCGGTAAAACGCTTTATGCAACAAGCTCGAGCGGGTCTCCCCGAAGTTTTGCCCACGCAGGGCGAGTTATCAACGTGATTGACTCGAGGCAGAGCCATCCACAGGCAGTAGTCAAGGCGGCGATGGCGATTGCAGGACATCAGGGGGAATCTGAAAACAGCATTCACCTGAGCTATAACACCGTTCTGCTCGAGGGCCAGACCATCTCCGGGCGCAAGGGCATCACGGTCAGCATGGATGAAGTGATTGAAGAAGCCATCCTACGCGCCTCGAGCGCACTTCTCGAAAATCAGGGTAAGAACTCGGAGTCAAGCTCACTCGAGCCATCTCAACTCGAGCAGGATGAGGAGAACGCCCGCCGCATTGGGCTAGGCGCTCTACGTTTTGCCATGCTCAAAAATGAACCCAGCCGCCAGATTGATTTTCACTGGGACTCTGCCCTAGCGCTGGTGGGCGACACTGCGCCATACGTTCAGTACGCTGCTGTGCGGGCCAAAACTATTCAAAAGCGGGCAGCACTAGCAGGTCTGGACTCCGCTCGAGCCGACTTCACTTTACTCAGTGACCTCGAGCTGACCTTAGCCAAAGACATCGCCCGCCTGCCAGAAATTTTAGGGATTGCCACCCGCGACAACAGTCCGCACCCGGTGGCCCAGTACGCCCTCGAGCTGGCCAACGGATTCAACGGGTATTACAACCACAAGGACTCGAGCAATAAACCAGACACCAAAGTGATTGACCCAGAGCTGCCAGACGGCCTCCAGTGCGCCCGCCTCGCAGTAGTGGAGCGCATGGCGGCGGCGCTTGAGGGTACGCTGAACATTCTGGGCATCGAGGTTCCTTCGGAGATGTAACCGTTGCGAACCCTATCCAAAACAAAAGCTCGAGCTATGAACTCGAGCTTTTGTTTTCTTCAAATTTAAAGCGATTTCAGGTAAGAGTGCAAATCGGCAATTTCTTGGTCTGTGGGAGCTTTACCGCTGCCGCCAAAACCGCCCGCCCAGCGGGGCATGGTAGCAGCCAACACTTTGATCGGGGTCTTACCCTCAATCAATGAAACTTTAAACTCGTTCAGGGTCCACTTGGTTGCTTCCGCTTTGGCGAGCTTGGGACCCACGCCGCCCACACCCCCCGCCTGGTGACAGCCCAGACAGTTAGCACTGTAGATGGTTTCGCCGTTTTTAACGTTCCCAGAAACCTGTACTTCGGTCTCTGACGCCTTACCTTCGCCGTTAGACCCGGTAGCCTCTCCGGTGGTGGCAGCTTCCGTCTGGGCTTCTTTGGCTTTCCCAGCTTCTTCGGCTGCTTTTTCTATAGCTGCTTCTTTGGCTTCATAGGTGCTAATGCCAGAACGGTAAGCCAGAAACGCACCCGTCCCGGTCAGCACCAAAAATATAGACATGGATACAGCAAATCGGTTCACGTCAATTCTCCTCTCACGGCTCATAACGGCTGACCTTACGGTTCACGCCAGACTCCTCAAACATAGCACAACCCATAACACAACCCGAAGGCTACTCGGCTACTCTGCTTCCTAGTATGCCATCAAGGGGACCTCCAAGAGCGGTCAAACGTCCTTGAGGCGTATGTGCGCTACAGTGTTTGAACTTATGGCCGTAGAACCCATTCACCTCGAGCAGACTTTTCAGATTCGTAGCCGCCCCGATGTGCTGTTTCGGCTGGTGGCCGACCCCAAACGCCGCATTCGCTGGGACAAAAACCTGCGCCTGTTCCAATACGTAGGCGAAGAAAAACTCGAGCGCGGCGCTCGAGTGAAACTGCGACTTATTACCCGGCTGGGTGGACTGGTGATGTACGCCCGTTACAGCCAACTGAGCGCTCCCAACCGCTTCACTCTCGAGAGTGAAAAACCCGGTGGTTTTATTGCGCGTTTCGAGCAAAGTTGGATTTTTAAACCCGTACCCGGCGGCAGTGAAGTCACCAGTAAATTCACAGTATTACCGCGCTATAAATTTGGGCGCAAGATGATTGAGCGCCTGGTGCACTCCTTGGTAGGTGAAACTTTGCTGGGATTACAGCGGCAGGTGGATTCTCAGATGGCTAACCTGATGGAAGAGATGTCTAAGGAAATGGCGGAGAAACAGAAACGCGAGAAGCGCCAGAAAAAGAAAAAATGAGCGCTCGAGGGGAATATTTAAGATGTTCTACAATTTTTCCTCCTTTTTAATCTGGTTTAGTGCGCTATTCTTAGGGCATGACCCTACTGCTTGAACGCGCCATAAACGAAGTTAAAAAGCTGACCGATGACCAGCAAGACGCTCTAGCACAGCTTATCCTGGAAAACCTTGACGAGCAGCGCTGGGATGAACTATTTTCTCGTTCAGAATCTGAAACCCTACTCGAGAAGTTGGCGAACGAAGCTTTGGCAGAGTATCACGCCGGAAAGACTCAGAACATTCACCCTGGAACCCGGTGAATTCACAAACCACAAACGGATTTTGGAAACTATTTGACGCTCTACCGCTCGAAGTTCAGGACAGTGCTCGAGCTACTTACCAATTATTTGAAGACAATCCAGCTCACCCAAGTCTGCATTTCAAAAAAGTTCACTCGGGCCGTTCTCTTGTTTCGGCTCGAGTGAATCTTTCCTGGCGTGTGGTGGGTGTACGCGAGGGAGAAACTATCGTCTGGTTCTGGATAGGGTCACATCCTGAATATGACAAGTTGTTAGCCAGACTCTAACCTTCACTCGAGCGCGCGTAAGAAACTCCGCTTAGCCCGTTCCTTCATCTCCCCTACCCGCTTCCAATCTGGGGAATCCACCCTCAGCGCTCGAGAAATCAAATCGTTTACGTCAAAGTCTGTTCCAGTGCTGAACGCGCCCGCGTCTTCACAAAAGCCCTGAACTTTGGGGTCGTAGCTGATGCCCAGAAACGGAACCCGCACCGCCGCTGCCAGAATAACCGCGTGCAGACGCACCCCAATCACCAGTCCAGCCCTCGAGATGTGGGACAGAGCGTCCTGGGGGTCCTTCACCACTATAATTTCAGCCTTGCTACAGGACGCAGCAACAATTTTACATTCGCTCGAGTCTTCTTCTTTTTGAAAAGCCAGCAGCAAAA
>JACMOA010000228.1 GCA_014378225.1 Deinococcales bacterium
CAGATGGACTGTGTGCCCTGCCCTGGCCAGTAAACCCGCGTCGTCGGTGGCGCTCCAATTTCCCGCGAGCGCACTTTGATGAGCCTCGAGTAACCAATCACGCCGCCCCCCTTGAGGCGTTTGAATCGCTTGAATTTCTGAGCGGTCCAGCAAACCTTCCCAGAGTTCCCCGCTCGAGCGCACCAGCGTGTCCACACAGGGCAGGGCTACAGTAGCCGCACCGTGTTTTTGGATGGCCTCGAGCATGTCTATAATCACTCCAGCGCTCAGAAAAGGCCGCGCCGCGTCGTGAATCAGCACGTATTCGGCATTTGTGGACTCGAGCAGGTTTTTGACGCTGGCTTGACGGGTAGTGCCGCCTTCGGTGAGGGTGGGAGGCGGACAGGCCCGATAGGTGCCGCTTTGTCCAAGACGGGAACAGAGAGACAGGCGCTCGAGCAGACTTTCTACGGCCTCACACATGGATGGGACAATGGCGATTGAGATTTGGTCTACATGCGGAGCCAGGTTGAGAATGGCCCGCTCGAGCAGGGTTTTTCCACCCACATCTACCAAGGCTTTAAAGCCCATCCCCAGCCGTGTTCCACTCCCAGCAGCAGGAATGAGCGCGGCAATCCTCCCCCCCGCTCCCCCGCTCCCTCGCTCGAGCAAAGCTCCTTCTTTCAAGAATCCCCCTCCCAACGCCGCATCTTGCCACTCTCGATGCCAAACTGGTCCAGCACTCGAGCGCTTAAAAATCCCAGCAGGTCCTTTGCATCGTCTGGTGCGTGATAAAAGCCAGGACTGGCGGGCAGGATGGACGCGCCCGCGTCGTGGGCTTTGAGCATGTTCTCGAGCATGGGGCGTGGATACGGGGCTTCACGCGGAACCAGAATCAGCGGACGGCGTTCCTTGAGCGTGACGTGCGCGGCGCGTGAAATCAGGTCGTCGCCCAGACCGTGCGCCACTTTAGCCAGGGTGCTCGAGCTGCACGGCACAATCACCATGCCCAGCGTCCTGAAACTGCCACTGGCGATGCTGGCCCCAATGTCCATTTCATCGTAAACCTGGTAGGCGTGGCGCTCGAGGTCCTCTGCGTTCCCGCGTCCCTCGGTGGTATGAACCCGCCTGGCCCCGCTCGAGACGATGAGGTGAGGGTGCAGGTTCAGTTGCGAGAGGGTCTCGAGTAAATCCAGGGCATAGGGAATGCCGCTTCCTCCGGTAATGCCCACCACAAGGCGCGGAACTGAAGTATTACTGGGGGAAAGGTCCCTGAGCATATCCAGAACTATAGCGAACGCTCGAGCGCCAGGACTGTATCCGGTCTGGCATACCCTTTTTGAACCAAATTCATCGGCGGTTTGTCATCCGGTCAGACTCAATCTGTTAAACTCTCAAATTGACTGTTATGCAAGACCAGGACCGCCCCGAAGAACTTGCCCTCCGCCCTGCTGTAAATCTGTGGTGCTGGCTGGGTGCAGCCCTGCCATTTTTCTTCAGTGTGCTGCCGTGGTTTTTCTCGAGCACGCTTCCCAGAGTTTCACAGAACACACAAGTTGAAAACAGCCTGCGCTCGAGTCCCATCCCAGAACTGCGAGCCGCTCCAGTGGCGGGTGTTCAGGTTCCCAATCCTCACGCGGATTTGCCGCCCAGACGTCTTAAGCTTCAGGCGCTCGAGGGCCGTACTCTCGAGGCTCGGGTGTTCGGAGTGCTGGGGGCGGGTACTCCAGATTTGCTGTACGGAAAAAGAAAGCTCGAGGGCGGCTAAAAGCGGGGTTTTCCCTGCCGACGTTTCGTTTGACAATCCCTTAACCCTTCTCTCGAGGACTAAAATCTATGACTGTTTCCAACCCTAACGCCCGCAAGCGACGCCCCAACGGTGGGCGCGGCCCGGTTACGCCCCGTAAAAACAACCTTTGGACTGGCTTAATTCTGCTGGCTGCCCTGCTGGGGTCCATCCTGGCGGTCTGGCGACCCTGGGACGCAGCCCATAAGGGAAATCCCACCTCGCTTTACAGTGCAGACGGCTATAAATTCATCAAACTGGGCCTGGACCTTCAGGGCGGCTTGAGAATTGCGCTCGAGCCGAAAACCCCTGGCTTTAACCCCACCAAAGACCAGCTCGAGACGCTCAAGACCATTGTAGAAAACCGGGTGAACAGCTTGGGTGTGGCGGAGCCTTTGGTGCAAACTCAGGGAGCGCGCCGAGTTCTGGTAGAGCTTCCCGGACTCACTCAGGACGACCAGGATAACGCCATTGCCCTCATTGGGACCACCGCTAAGCTCGAGTTCAGGCTGGTTTCCAAGGCTGGAGAGCAGCGCAGGGACGCGGCTAAAACGCCTCAAGAAGCAGAAGCAACACTCGCCGACCTCGAGCCAACCTGGGCTGATGGAACCTTCGTTGCGGGTGCTCAACCTGCCACCGACCAGAGTGGAAATTGGGTGGTCAACTTTCAAATCAAGCCTAAAAATGCGGAAGCTTTTGGAGACTTCACCCGTAAAAATATTAAGCGGCTGATGGCAATTGTGCTAGACGATAAAATTCGTAGTGTCGCCACCATTAACGGAGCGCTTTTTGGCGACGTTCAAATCACCGGAAATTTTGACGTTAAGGAAGCGACTAACCTCTCGTTGGTTCTGAAATCCGGCTCCCTTCCCTTCGACATCAAACCTGCTGAGATTCGGGCCATTGGTCCTACGCTGGGTGCAGACGCCATTCAGAGCGGTGCTATTGCAGCCGTTTCCGGGATAGGTCTGGTGTTTGTGCTCGGCTTTGTGTACTACGGCTTCTGGTTTGGTCTGGTTATCGCGCTGGGTTTGCTGTTCTCCGGCCTCGCTATCGTGGGTATTCTGGGGGGCTTAGGCAGCGTGCTCACCCTGCCCGGTATTGCGGGCTTGGTGCTCACCATCGGGGCGGCAGTAGACGGAAACGTGATTTCCTTTGAGCGCATCAAAGAAGAACTGCGGCGCGGCAAGGGCATCAAGGGCAGCATTGGAGCTGGGTTTGGGCATTCGCTGGCTACCATCGTGGACGTGAACCTTTCGCACCTGCTCAGCGCTTTTGCGCTTTACAACTACTCGAGCGGCCCGGTCAAAGGCTTTGCCGTGACCCTGATGGTGGGTGTGGTGGCCTCGGTATTTTCCAACCTGGTCTTTTCCAAATGGATGCTCGAGCAGATGGCCAAAATCCGCGATTTCAGCGCTCCGCAGTGGTTTAATACTCCCAAAGTGGACTTCATCAAGGCTGCGCCCATCGTGACCACTCTGTCTGTGGCTCTGGCCATTCTGGGCGCAGGAATTCTGGGAACCAAAGGGCTTCAGTACGGGGTGGACTTCACTTCCGGCACCGCCATCACCCTTAAAGCCAACGAAACGGTCACGGTAGAAGGGGTGCGTGAAGTGCTCAAGGGGGCCAAAATACAGGGTGCAGAAGCGTCGGGCGCGGTGATTCAGCGCAGTCCCAACCCGGCCAGCGTGGGCGGGGCCAGCTTTATTGTCAAGGTTCAAGAACTGGACCAGGCCCGTACAGACACGCTCAAAAAAGCTTTTGACAAGTTACCCGGTACCAGTGTGCAGCAGACCGAGACCGTTGGCCCCGCCGTGGGCGACGAACTCCGCACCCAGACCATCTACGCGATGGGGTTGGGTTTGCTGCTGATTCTGGTGTATGTGGCCTTCCGCTTTGACATCATCTTCGGGGTAGGGTCCATTCTGGCAGTGATTCATGACGTGGCCATTGTGCTGGGTATGTACGCCCTACTGGGTCACGAATTCACCATTGCGACTGTGGCGGCGGTGCTCACCTTGATTGGTTACTCGCTCAACGACTCCATCATCGTGTCTGACCGGATGCGCGAAAACCTCAAGCTGATGAAGGGCGAGACCTTCAAGAACATCGTGAACGTCAGCATCAACCAGACCTTATCCAGGACCCTGATGACTTCACTGGCAACCCTACTGCCGCTGGTCACGCTCTACTTTTTTGGTGGCCCGGTGCTGCGCGACTTCTCGTTGATTCTGATTGTGGGCATCGTAATTGGAACCTACTCGAGCATCTACATCGTGGCTCCAGCGGTGGTTTTTTACGAAAACTGGATTACAAACCGTCGCAACCGCCCTAAAACTCCGGCGGGTGCGAAATAGAGTAGTGTAAAGTAAAGATGGTCTTCAGTTAACACTCAGCTCGAGCACCGTTTTCCTTCAGTGACCTTCACTAAACTCTGTTTTATAAACGTTTGATTGCTTTACCTTCATTTGAGGACCACTTAAGAGTTTTCCCCCTTTTTTGAGCGCAGCCCACAAGGACTGCGCTTTATTTTTGTGGCTCGGGTACCTGCCCACTCGAGCGTTTGCACTTATGCTTAACACTATGAACGACTTTGACGGACCGCTCGAGGACACCATAGATTTGCAGGACTGGCTCAAGCTCGAGGGTTGGGTAGATACTGGGGGCGAGGCTAAATTTCGGGTGCAAAACGGGGAAGTGCGCCTCAACGGGACGCTCGAGACCCGCAGGCGCAAAAAGCTGCGCGAGGGCGATGTGGTGGAATTCGAGAATCGCCGGGGCGTGGTGCATTTCGGTGAATAGCGCCCAGGACCTTGCCCAATACGCTGCCCAATACGCTGCCCAGTACCGGGAGCGCAGGGACGCTTTCTTTGCTTCCCCGCAAAGTCCCCTCTCGAGCGAAGACCGCGCCCGGTTCACGGGTTTGAACTATTACCCTTTCGACCCGGCTTATCGCTTTACCCTCGAGCCAACCCGCAAAGACTTTCTCGAACCCGTAGAAATCGAAAACTCGAGCGGAGAAAAAGCCTGGTATTTGCTGTGGGGTCAGGTCAGCGTTCCCTTTGCAGGCAGAACCGAAATCCTCGAGCTATACATCAAAGAACCCGAGGAAAGCCCCTCGAGCGTGTTCATTCCTTTCAAAGACAATACCAACGGCTCTGAAACTTGCGGCACAGGTCGCTATCTGGACGCTATGCTGGAGGGTAGAATTCTGACCCTGGATTTCAACCTCACATACAGCCCGTTTTGCGCCTACGGAGACGGCTGGACCTGTCCTTTACCCCCTCGAGCGAACTGGTTAGGCGTATCAGTGCGTGCAGGAGAGAGGTTGCTCGAGTTTTGAAGTCTGTGAGTTTACCGCGCCACAACCATAAAATAAACCTGCTTCACCCCCGCCTCGAGCAGCGCCTGTTCGCATTCTTTCAGGGTGCTTCCGGTGGTGAAAACATCGTCCACCAGCAGCACACTCCTGGAAACGCTGCCCGTTAGGTTCGAGCGCACTTTAAAAGCGGCTCTGACGTTCTGTTCACGTTCGCGCCCGTGCAGTCCGGCCTGCTGTTTGGTGTTTCGGGTGCGCTCGAGCGTGTCCAAAAACGGCAACCCTCGGGCTTTGGCTACCTCCCTGGCCAGCACTTCAGCTTGGTTAAAGCCGCGTTTGCGCTGTTTGCGGGGGTGCAGTGGCACGCTGACAACACTCTCGAGCGCCCACCAGCCGGGAATTCGGGCCGCCAGTGGTCCGGCCAGGGTATTTGCTACCTCACGGCTTCCGGCGTACTTGAACGCCGCCAGGGTGCGCCGCAGCCCTCCCCGGTATTCGCCCAGAAAAATCAGGTGTGGAATCCGGGTTTCACGCAGCATTGAGGCGTCAGTAATCTGTGCAGGCCAGCCCTCCAGACAGCTCGAGCACACTCCGGCGGCTTCACCCAGCGGACGGCGGCAGGAAGGGCAGTTGCGGGGGAGGAATAGACGCAGTAAGGAGGAGAAATCCACTGCTCGAGTGTAGTCGCGGCTCTCACCACTTTGCAAACGCTAGCGGCTCTGCCGCTCTGTCCAAGAAGCGGACAGGCCCGTGAGGTGCCGCTCTGTCCAAGACGCTAAAAACAGGTCGGCGTTTGACGTTTGCAACCTCGCAAGAGGTCCCTACTTGCACACCTCATCCACAAAAAGCGGTAACGCAATGGCCTCTACCCTCGCGTAAGCCGCTTCCATCGAGAGCGGATGCACACTGGGCGCAGCCAGTCCGAAACACGCCTGGTAATGTAAGCTCACCAGCGGTAGTTTTTCGCCCAAACGCTCCACTTCAAAGGCGCTGAGCAGAGTATTGAAGGCGCTCGAGCTGTTGAGGGTGGGGTGTCCACCTTGCCGAATCGCGGCCCGTAGAAAGTCCGCCACTTCGCTGGAGTTGCGCCAGAATCCGAACTGGGTTTTTTCGGTCAGCACGTCAATTTGGCGCAATCCCGCCAGCGGAATCTCCTTGCGTACCAGTTTGCGGGCCAAATCTTGGCGCTCTAGCCTTAAGCGGGCATACTCGCCCAGCGAGACAAAAAGGTGCTGCGGAGCAACTTTTCCGCCGATAGCCCCGCGCAAACGGAAGGCCATCACGTAATCCTGATACTCCTCGAGCAGTATTTCCACTGGTTTTTCCGGCGACTTTAAAGCCATAATAATAGTTTATCCCGTCCTCGAGCGAATCTTTCTGGTTTGTATCCGGTCAAAAAAGTCTTTAAATACAAGACCCTGCCAAGAATCTTTCAACTGATAACTGACTACCCAAATCAATTCAACATCCTGTCCGCAGGCGGCTGCCAATCGTTGGGGTCCGGTAAAAATCGCTCGAGCACCCGCCAGCGCTCGGAAAGGTCTGAGGCCTCGAGCACCTGTTGCATCTGGTCGCCCTGAAGCTGCATGTTTCCTGCCACAAAAGACGCCTGAAGCAGCGTATCGGCGGGTTGATTTTCGCGCAGCATCACCTGAACATCAGGAGGAAAATTCTGGGCGAAACGCTCAAATACGTCTGCACCCCGCACGGTGGCGTCTTCGGGGTCTGTTTGCTCGAGCGGAAGCATTTCAACTTCGGCGCTGAGGTAGCTGTAGCGGGTTTCGTCAAACTCGAGGACCTTAAAACGCTCACCGCCCAAAATCAGA
>JACMOA010000229.1 GCA_014378225.1 Deinococcales bacterium
GCTGCCTCACCCAAATCGCCAAAACCAGCGCCTCAAAATGAAGAAAACAGAGGATTTTGAATTTGCCGACAGAGTCCGGAAGGTGCCGCTCTGTCCAAGACGTGGCGCAGTTGGCCCAAGACGCGAGCAGGTCCGCTAGGCGAGCAGGCCCGGTAGGTGCCGTTCTGCTCAAGACGTGCCGTTCTGCTTAAGACAGTGACGCTTATCTCAAGACAGCCGAAGACGTAAATACTGGTAACTGATAACCCACACTCTTACCCTATCCCCTCGAGCCGACTAATCCGCGCTGCAATCATGTCCAGTGCGGCTTCATTGAACCCACCGTGCGGCAAAATTACGTCTGCATAGCGCTTGGTGGGTTCCACAAATTGCAGGTGCATGGGGCGCACCGTCTCGAGGTACTGCTCAATCACGCTTCTCTGGCTACGGCCCCGCTCCAGGGTATCACGCTCGAAGCGCCGGATGAAGCGCACATCCGGGTCGGCGTCTACAAAGATTTTGAGCTGCATCCGGTCGCGCAAACTGGCTTCGTAGAGAGCGAAAATCCCCTCGAGCACAATCACAGGGGCCGGGAGGACGGTCAGGGTCTCGAGCGCTCGGTTGTCGGCAGAAAAGTCGTAGGTGGGCGACTCTACCGGAACGCGGTTGTAAAGCGCGTCCAGGTGCTGACCCAGCAGGGTCCAGTCAAAAGCGGCGGGGTGGTCGTAGTTGGTTTCACGCCGCTTCTCGAGCACGACATTGCTCTGGTCACGGTAGTAGCTGTCCTGAATCAGCAGGGCTACCCGCTCGGCGCCCACCGCCTCGAGGATGCGCCGGGTCACGGTGGTTTTACCGCTACCGCTACCGCCCGCCACGCCAATCACAAAAGGCGGGGTCATAAAAGCGCTCGAGCGGGAAGAAACACGGTTGGGTTTAGGGTTAAACATCTGTACACGAGGTCCAAAATAGCACGTCTGGTCCTCGAGCCGTACTCTTAACAGGTTTTCAATCTCAGTTCTCGGTTCTCAGTTTTGAACAGTCAGGACTTGTGTTGCTTGAGCGGAGGAGCCTGCCAAGAATCGCCGTCTTGACGCACCCATATTTACCCTTCTACTCAATCTTGCGCCTTTTTCACCTATCTGCTAAGATTCTCATTATCGCAGTGAGCACAAGTGCTGATTGAAGCCTTGACCACGGGCGCTCGAGTGAATGAAGAATTTAATAAACGCTCGAGCAGGTGGGTGCGAAATTCTTATCAGAGGCAAACCTGTAAGCTCTGCTAGAATCGCGTAAATAAGGGGGCATGACCGAATGGAACCGATGATTGCAGCAAGCGCTCGCCAGTTGGCCGAGGAAAATGGCCTCGATTGGCGCAGAATTAAAGGCAGTGGCACGGGTGGACAGATTAACGAAGGCGACGTTCTGGACTATCTGATGCGGGTGATGAGTGGTGAAGAGGAGTTACCGGAAGGCAGCGTGGACCCTATTCCCGCCACGCTCGAGCAGGATATGGCCGCCATGCGAAGCATGATTGCGGGTTCCGGTATGGCTGAAGAAGGTGAGCTGGATTCTTTGATGGCCAGTACGCCCGCTCTGGAACCCATGTTTGCTCCCGAACCCATCCTGGCTCAAGCCGACCAAGAGATGCTCGAGGACGAGATGCTCGAGGACGAGATGCTAGGCAATGAGATGTCCGAGGAAGAGCGGATGGCAGCCATTTCTGCTCCCGCAGTGGACGATTCGCTCGAGGCCGACGACTTCGACTTCGACATGGAAGACCCTCTGGCAGCCAGCGCTGCTGTGCCGCTGCCTAGCTACGAGGCTGCCCCCGAGCCGATGGCCGCATCCGCCGAGCCAAAGTCCGTTCCCGCCGAACTACCCAGCTTCGAGCCGATGGTGCTCGAGGACGTTACTCCCCTGTCAGACGAGGATTTAGCAGCATTGATGGGAGACCCTCTGCCCAGCGCCAGTGTTTTGCCAGACGCACTGCCCATACAAATGGCCGCCCCTGTGCTCGAGGACGATTTTGCGGCCTCTAGCCCTGAGCAAGACGAACTCGAGGAAGTTTCTGCCGCTTCTGTGGCGCTTGAGCCTGCCTACACGGAGCCTGCCTACACGGAGCCTGAGCAGACCGACCTCGAACCCGAGCCGATGGCTGCGTCTGCGGTACAGGATTCTGCCACCGACCTCGAGCCGCTATCCGCCGCGCCCGCCGTGGAAGACAAGCCCACACTCGAGGAAGATTACGCCGCTCTTGCGGGTGTTCCGGTACTGAGCGTTCCCGAGCCTGTACCTGACGAGCCTGTACTTGCCGCCCCTGTTCCGGTTTACATTCCCGCTTCAGTTCCGGTTTACGCGCCTATGGCCTCAAACCGTTTATCAGAAGTCAGCCTGCGGGTACAGTTTGATGTGTCGGCGCTTCAGGAAGCCGCACTCCAGCTCGAGCCACTCATCGGGCAGGTGGGCATGGCCTTCTTCCTGGCCCGCGCTGTATCGCGCCACGCCCACTTGCTGGGTCAGAGCGCCGTCTCTCACTCGAGGCTTTCGGACGGCAGTTACGCCCCGCTCCACGGCATTGCGGGCGACTTCAAAGCTGCGCTCGAGGACTATGGCAACGCTGCCGCCGGAGAAGCCCTGGGAATCGCGGTGGCCTACGCCGGAGAACTGGGACTCGAGGAAGCCTCGAGCGCTCAGGCCGCCTACACCGTTTCTCTGGGCAAGCCGTTTGGCGAAACGACGGGTCTCACCCTGCGAGGCGAGGTCAGCGTACAAGTCGGAGCGGCGTTCCTCAACGCTGTAGCCGACAGCCTGCACAAACCCATCACCCTGCTGGTTTAAGGTGGTGAGGTTTGAAAAAAGCCCCCTCACTTGAGGGGGCTTTTTCAACTCCACTTAGGTTAGGGCTGCTAACGAAGTGCTCGAGCGGATTAGCTCAAAACTGACGCCATACCGTTTTAGTGGGGTCCACGCTTTGATAAATTCCACCATTTTTACCCGAGCTAAACTGAAACGCATTCCAGCCCGGTTTGAAATGAATATTGGCAATATTGTTTTTACCGTCGGGGCAGCTTTGGGTTCCTGTCATGGTCACATTACTCAGGCTGTACACCCAGCTATTTAGGCTGCGTTCGCTGCTCTCCCCCAAGCTGCTGACAGTGATGCTCAAGAGGTTGGTGACAGTGGTGCCATCCACAAGCTCTAGCCCTGACAGAACGTAGATTTTCGCAACTAGGTCATCGACCTGAATCGTGCCTGTGCAATCTCCACCCGAGATTATCTGTTGATAAAGGGACGTCACTGAAATGCTCTCGAGCTTGCTGGTTAGGGCGGCACTGGGCAACGGCAACGAGAATGTGTACTGACTATTAACCGCTTTTATGGGTGCGCTGCTGACGGTTGTAAGACCATCTTTTGTGCGTAGATGCACAGTGGCGGTATTGCTCACAGTGATGAGCTGAACCGTTCCCTCGATTGCAGTAGGTTGAACGAAGTCCGTTTTCAGGGGCGGCGTAGGGGTGCCGCCATTGTTGCAGGCGGTCAGGGTCAGGCCGGAAATCAGCAAACAGAGTGGAGCAGACTTGTGCATAGTCGTTCTCCTGACAAGAGAGCGCCTGCTAGCATTCACACAAGGAAGGCGCTCAGACTTCCTAGCACAGCGTTTTGACCAGGGGTTCGACACAAAATCTGGGGTCGGACTCTCGAGGACGGCTTTATTTTAAGCCGGGGCTTGTCCCATTGTCTTGAGACCGGGTTTGTCCCAGGAATTGGGACAGAGACACTCCTGCAAAACCGTCCCTCGAGACGCGCTCGAGCGTGTGCAGTGCTAAACTGCACTCAGTTTATTGAACCCAGCTCACTGCACTTGGCTCAATTTGGAGGCCCCTCTTGCTGCCCCTGGCACATCAAATCACATTTTTTGTTTTCGCTCTGATTGCCGGAGCGTTTGGAATTTACGGCTTTTACCGGGTTTATAAGCGCGTCTCGAGCGGCGCACCCACTCCCGAGGCCCGCTGGAACAGAGTGCTCGAGCGCGTCTCTAGCGCACTTTTGACCACGCTGACTCAGGAACGAGTGTTCAGGAAACGCAGCGTGGTCAGCACCCTGCATTCCTTCATTATGTACGGCTTCACCTTTTACCTGCTGGTTAACGGGGTGGACGGACTCGAGGGATATTTTAAGTTTAACATTCTCTCGAGCAACTTTGTGGGCGCTGCCTATAACTTTCTGGCTGATTTACTCAGTTTAGGCGTGCTCATCGGCGTGATTGCGCTGGTTTACCGCCGCTTTTATGGAAAGTCTAAACGCGATTTCAAATTCAATGAGCGTACCGTGCTGCACGAGAAAGTCAAAAATCAATACATTTCGAGGGATAGTTTGATTGTCAGCGCGTTTATCGTGTTTCATGTGGGGATGCGGGTGGTAGGGCAGGGGTTCAAATTGGTGGAAGAGGGGCGTGATTCGTTTCAACCGTTCTCGAGCGCGGTGGCTTCGCTGTTTATAGCGCTGGGTGCATCCCCCTCGAGCGCATTAGAGTGGCGGATTTGGGCTTACTGGGGAGCACTGGGCAGTATTTTGCTGTTCCTGAGCTACTTTCCCCGCACCAAACACATCCACCTGTTTGCCGCTCCGCTGAATTACGCACTCTCGAGGGAAGAAAACAGTGGAACGCTGCCGTTTCTCAAACTCGAGCATGAAAACAATGATGAACCCAAACTGGGCGCGAAGATGCTCGAGGATTTGGCGTGGCCGCGCCTTCTCGACGCATATTCCTGCACCCAGTGCAACCGCTGTCAGGACGTGTGTCCGGCCAGCGCCACCGGAAAGGCGCTCAGTCCGGCGGCGCTCGAGATTAACAAGCGTATGGAACTCAATTCGCTCGAGTTCGATGGCACGCAGCCCAGACCGCTGCTCGAGTTCGCACTGAGCGAGGAAGCGCTGTGGGCCTGCACCACCTGCGGCGCGTGTATGCAGGTTTGTCCGGTACAGGATGAACAAATGCTGGACCTGATAGATTTGCGGCGGCATCAGGTGATGGTGGAAGGCGAGTTTCCAGCCCAGCTCACGGCGGCGTTTCGCGGCATGGAGAGAAACAGCAATCCCTGGGGCATCTCGAGGGAAAAACGGCTCGAGTGGGCCGATGGTTTAAAGGTTCCTACCGTGCAGGAAAATCCCAACCCAGACGTGCTTTACTGGGTGGGGTGTGCGGCAGCCTACGACCCCAACGCGCAAAAGGCCGCTCGAGCGTTTGTACAACTACTCGAGCGGGCTGGAGTGAATTACGCCGTGCTGGGCAAAGCCGAGGGCTGCACTGGAGACACCGCACGGCGGGCCGGAAACGAGGCGCTTTATCAGGAACTGGCGGGGCAGAACATAGCCACCCTGAACACCGTAAATCCCAAGCTGATTGTGGCAACCTGTCCGCACTGCATGAACGCACTGGGCAACGAATATCCACAACTGGGCGGGAACTATGAAGTGATGCACCACACCCAGTATCTGGAAATGCTGCACGAGGAAAACCGCCTCGTGCCGCGCTACACGCTCGAGGGAGGACTCACCTACCACGACCCCTGTTATCTGGGACGGCATAACGGGGTTTACGACTCCCCTCGAGCGACTCTCAACGCGCTGGGCGCAGAAATTCTGGAACTCGAGCGCTCCAGAGAAAACTCTTTTTGCTGCGGCGCGGGTGGCGCACAGTTCTGGAAAGAGGAGGAACCCGGTGAAATGCGGGTCTCGAGCAATCGCTTTGACGAGATTCAGGCCCGACTAAACGCAGCCAACCCAGAAAAGGGCGAACCCAAAACCCTGGCGGTGGGCTGCCCGTTCTGCAAATCCATGCTCGGCTCAAGTCCGGGACGCGATGAAACGGTGCAAGTTAAAGATGTGGCGGAGTTGCTGCTTGAAAGCGTGCGGTGATTGGGGCAGAATTCAGACGACAGGCGGACAGGCCCGGTAGGTGCCGCTTTGTCCAAGACACAACAGAAAAAGCTGCTCGAGGTTGGGTTTCAACGCAGGTCGAGAAACTCAAGCACGCGCTGCATCAGCGATGAGGCGGCAGTGGCGTCATACGAGGGCAGGCTGCTATCTGCAAACAGGTGTCGGTCTCCGGGGTAGAGAAACAGTTCCGCCTGTGCAGCGGACTCGACCAGCGCTCGAGCCGCTTCCAAATCCCCATCGTCCACAAAGAAGGGGTCTGCATTCATCGCGTAAATCTGAACAGGTACCTCGACGGGCCACTCC
>JACMOA010000230.1 GCA_014378225.1 Deinococcales bacterium
GAGACCTTTTACCTTCACTAACTATATAAAAATTTGACTCCGCATTTAAAGAATCGATTCTTATTGTGTAAATTTCAGAATCCTCCTTCAGCAATGGATTGAGGGAGGATTCACTATTCATAGTTGGATGAACTTATTACCTTAAAAAATGATAGTGTTTTTCAAAAACTGCTCAATATCTAGTCTACCTTTTTTTCCAAGCATATCTTTATATGCTGAATTCATACCGTTGTTATAGACGTCAAAGGCGCTTTCAGCCAGTGTTGCAGTGACATCTTTGCTATCTATGCTTAAAGGTTGCCCCAGAGCTAGAGCCAAACTACCTGTAACCAGGGGTGCAGCCATAGAAGTACCGCTCCAAGATAGCAATAGCCGTCCTGGTCCAGCCGTGAAGAGTCCCTCGCCAGGCGCTACTATCTCAAGGTCTTCGTCAAAGTTGGAAAAGCTGGATTTCAATGCTTGTGCATCTACACTACCCACACTCAGCGCGTGGTTGCCTTCGCTGCCGTCTGCATCGGCGGCAGGGAAGGTGAGCGCCTCAAGGTTTTCATTTCCCGCCGAAGAAACTACAAAAACCTTCTTGTCCTTAGCTCTCTTAATAGCATCCTGTACAACCTTTGAACGCTCGGTACTTCCCAAGCTCAAGTTAATTACCCTCGAGCCTTTGGCTACCGCCCAGTCAATTGCCTGAGCTACGTTCAAAGTGTCGCCGCTGCCGTCTACACCCAACACTCGAATGGGTAAAAGCGTCGCATTTGGGGCCACTTGTGCCACCAATCCGGCTACAGCCGTTCCGTGTCCAAATCCACCTGTACCCAGCACACCTTGCTCCTGGGGCCAAGTGTCCCCGTCTACAAAGTCACGCCATTCGCTCGAGGGGGCTAACATTCCGGCGAAAGCGGGGTGTGATGTGTCTATCCCTGTATCAATAATGGCAACTTTGATACCTAAACCAAGTTTGGGAGCTATGCGGTGAGCAGACTCGAGTCTAATTTGTTGAAAAGCAGTGGTATTCTGGAGAACGGGGGCGTACTGACCCCCAACCCAAGCAGAACGACTTCCACCGCTCCATGCACATATTTCTCCACCTACCCAAGCTGAGCGACTACCACCCATACTTGCAGTTATCGCACCACCTCTAAACGTACCCCGGTTAGACTCCGCCCGCCCGTTCCGTCCCGCGCTCGAGGGCCGCAAGACCGCGTTGTAGGCGCTGGCCTGGGCTTCGGTCATTCCCACCAGAACCTGTCCGGTTTCGGTGTTGCGCTCGAGGGTCTGTGCGCCGTAAGTTTGGGTTAACTGCTCGAGTGTGGTCACGTCTTCAATGGGGACGTTTAATATAAACTCGGGTCGAACCGTGGGGGCGGATACAGGGATCAGGCTGCTACAAGCACCCAACACCGCCGTCATGCCCAGCAAAACAATACTTATTTTAGTTAAATTTTTCATACTTTTCTCCACAAATTCGGGGAACTTATCTCGCCTTAATGTGTCTAAGTCTTTCTTCTATGTAGCTCATGATAACAGGTTGCATACAAGATTGGTGTGAACAATTAAGCTTGCACTGCGTTTAATTTTGAAGAGCAGCCGCTAGAAATACCTTTGTACAGTTAAAAAATTAAAATCTCAAATTCAAACACGTCGGGAGATATTGTCTGGACTAAAGCCTTAATGAAGACCAACTTTTGTACGGAAGTGAGAATTATAATGAAATATTGAATAAATTTAATCAATTTTCTCGCCGCTTTTTATCGTATTAGCCGAACTAAAACCTCATCTCTGAGCAGAAGACATACAATTCAATTTTTGAAGTGCGCTCGAGGGCAGAGGTACAGGGCTGCTCTGCGTGAGGGTTAAGTTATGCTAGAGCCATGAACCTTTCCCCTTATCTGGAAGTGGCCATCCGCGCCGCTCGAGCCGCCGGAGCCATTCACCTGTACTACCGCGACCAGGACTTAAAAGTCTCGAGCAAGTCCACCCCTGCGGATTTGGTAACGCTGGTAGACCACTTGGCTGAGGAGAAAATTCGGGAAATCCTGCTCGAGGCGTATGGAGACCACAGTATTCTGGGAGAAGAGGGCGGCGAAATCGGGTCTCACGAGTTCCGTTGGGTGGTGGACCCGCTGGATGGCACGGTAAACTACGCTCACGGCTTTCCCATGAGCTGTGTATCCATCGGCCTCGAGATTGGCGGTGTGCGTTCTGTGGGCGTAGTTTACGACGCTAACCGCGAGGAGCTGTTCACGGCGGTCAAGGGCGGCGGCGCTTTTCTGAATGGGCGTAAAATTTTGGTCTCGAGCTGCCCAGACCTGATGCAACCTGCGCTGCTGGCCACCGGCTTTCCCTACAACGTATCCGAGGACCGCACCAACTTTATGCGGCTCGAGCGATTTCTCAACCTGGGTTTACCGGTTCGCCGCCCTGGAAGTGCTGCGCTGGATTTGTGTTACGTGGCCTGCGGACGGCTGGACGGCTTTTGGGAGTACAAGCTCAAACCCTGGGACATGTCGGCAGGACTGCTGATTCTCGAGGAAGCGGGTGGAGCGTTCAGCAATCTCGAGGGTGAAACCTTTCAGTACGGTCAGGGATTGTGCTCGAGCAATGGACCTATTCAGAAACAGATGCTCGCGGTGCTGCGTGGGTAGGGCCTTCAAGGTTCACTCGAGGGCGGCACACTCGAGGGTCCCTTCATGAGCACTGCTCTGATTTGGGGGTCGCTGATTTTTGTAGATTTGTGCACCGGATTCATCTTGATTTGGAACCTCAACAATGGTCAGGGTTTCAACATCAACACTTTTCTGGGGGCGTTATTCATCAATATCGTGGGTATTTTCGCTTTACGCACGCTCAAAAAGTAGCGGTTTGTTCGAGCGTGAGCCACCCCCTCGAGTTCATACCACTCCCTCCTACCCTACTCTCATGGGGAACCCTCTAAAATGAGGTCTCGTAACCCACTCTCGAGACCTGCTCTCGAGTACATCTCAAGATTAAAGGAGTGTTAGTCATGTCATTAAGCCTGGTCAAAGGTCAAAAGATTTCACTCAACAAGGAAGGTGGCGAAGCGCTCACCACGGTCATTATGGGTCTGGGCTGGGACGCCAAGAAGAAGAAGGGCTTTCTGGGCTTTGGTAGCCGCGACCAGGAGATAGATTTGGACGCTTCCTGCGTGCTGTTCGATACCGGTGGCAACATGACTGACGTGGTTTGGTTTCGTCAACTCCGCAGTCAGGACGGCTCCATCACCCACACCGGAGACAACCGCACTGGTGCAGGAGATGGCGACGACGAGCAAATCATCGTGGACCTGAGCCGCGTTCCCTCGAGCGTGACCTCGTTGGTGTTTGTGGTCAACAGTTTTACCGGACAGAACTTCAGTGAAATCGAAGCAGCTTTTTGCCGCATCGTGGACCAAAAAACTGGACGTGAAGTGGCCCGCTACAACCTCAGCTCTACCGGCAGCCACAACGCGCAGGTGATGGCTAAACTGTACCGCAACGCCGGAGAGTGGAAGATGCACGCTATTGGTGAAGCCTCGAGCGGACGTACTTTTCAGGATTTGCTGCCCGCCATGCGTGCGGCACTGTAAATTGTATTCGCAGAGGGCAGGCGGCCCAGCCCGTGAGGCGGACAGGCCCGATAGGTGCCGTTTTGCTCAAGACGTGCCGCTTTGTCC
>JACMOA010000231.1 GCA_014378225.1 Deinococcales bacterium
CGAGGAGGGAGGGGGAAAAAAATACGGGATGCTGTTTATTAACAACTTATGGGAACCGCCCCCCAATGGTTATAAATAAAACGGATTCCGTATGAGCTATGAATGATGAGCAATGAGGATTGCTCGAGCGCGAAGGTTTACAGGATGGGTTCAGAGTCTCCAAACGGCTTATTGCGAACTTGGAACGTAGAACGTCTTGAACAGTTTGGGCGTTCGACGTCTTGAGCAGAACAGCACCTTCCGGGCCTGCTCGCGTTTGCTTAGGTTTTAACCTTTTAGCGTTTGCGACTCCTCGAGTTTGACCCCAACCCTCCCAAAGCGCTACCCTTATCCTTCAATGCCTGACCTCCCACTTGGCCCTCTCTATTCCCCCCGCGTGGTTTCCGCCTTGCTCGAGAAGCACGGCCTGCGCCCCACCAAGAGCTTTGGGCAGAACTTTTTGATTGACGGAAACATCCTGCGCCAGATTGTGGAGGCGGGTGAGGTAGGACCGGGCGACACCGTGTACGAGGTGGGTCCCGGTCTAGGGGTACTTACCCGCGCTCTAGCAGAAACGGGCGCACAGGTAACGGCCCTCGAAAAGGATGAACACCTCAAAAACGTTTTGGCTGAAACGCTCGAGGGCCTCAACTTAAAAGTAGTGTGGGGTGACGCGCTCGAGTTCGATTGGGCAGGTGCACCGCAGGGCAGCATTCTGGTAGCTAACCTGCCTTACTACATCTCCACCGCCATTCTCAGCCGGATTATGGGGAGTGGACGCTTTGCACGGGCTACCTTTTTAGTGCAGCGCGAGGTGGCGGAGCGCCTGATTGCTGCACCCGGAACCGAGAATTACGGCTTTTTGAGTGCGCTGACCGGGCTTTATGGCAAGGCTAAAATTGTGCGGAACGTTCCCAAAACTGCCTTCCTGCCCGCGCCAGACGTAACCAGTAGCATCGTCCGGGTAGATTTTAGCGGCTCCCTTCCAGAACCCGGCTTGCTCAAACTGCTTGAGGCGTCACTGGCCTACCGACGCAAAACCTTAAAAAACAACTTGGAAAAGGCCGGATATCCGCTCGAGAATTTGAATGTGGCCCTCGAGCATCTGAAACTTTCGCCCAGTGTGCGCGGCGAGGCACTGAGCTTAGAACAGCTTCAGACCCTCTACCGCTTTTTACAACTGAAGCTTTAAAACACGCGGGCCATGCTAGAATGGGGTGTTCAAAATTTTGACTCGAGTGGTGTAGAGTATCTTGAAAGCGGTAACAACCCAGTACGCCAGCTTGCCAATTGGCTGTTCTGTGCGCTCGAGCGTTGTTTTTTATGACAAAAAGTCTTGAAAGGAGGGTGGAGATGCTTTACTCAAATTGGATTCCTCGGCAAAGCAGAAGCCACCTCCCGCTCGAGTGGATGAACACTGCATTAAGAGCTGCATTGCTAAGAGGGCGCAACAGGCGAAGCTTGCGTTTCGGAGGCCCGCTTTGAAATTTTATGTTATTGGAGATGTCACGGTAGACCATCTCTATTTTTTGCACCATATTCCCTCACCCGGCGAGGAAGTCTCGCCGATTCGCTCCACCATGCAACCGGGCGGCGCGGGTGGCACGGTCAGTGTCACGCTCTCGAGGCTGGGCCATGAAGTGATTCTGGCCGCCAGGGTAGGTGCTGACCCCTTTGCAGAGGTGGCGCTGAGCTGGGTGCGCGAGGCGGGTGTTTCGGAAAGCGGCGTGCAGGTGGACCCCCAGGCCCTGACCAGCACCATCACGGTGATGCATACCCCCGACGGGCAGCGGGCCATGATTAGCTCTGGCGGCGCAAACCGCAACCTGGACGCAGCCAAGCTAAAAAAGAAGGATATAGACAGCGCCCAGGCTCTGCTGGTCAGCGCCTACAGCCTGATTGGCGGCCCCCAGCGCGAGTTTGCGGTCAAGGCCATTGGGTACGCCAAAAAAGCCGAGGTTCCAGTGTTTATAGACCTGGGAACCGGGGCGGTCAATGCAGCGGGCAGCCGCCTGCTAGATAGCGTGCTCAGCGCGGATTATCTGCTTCTCAACCAGCGAGAACTGCTCAGCCTGACCGAGCAGGACAACATCTCGGACGCACTGGGCAACCTGCACCAGCACGGCATGAAGCAGGTGGTTATCAAGGTGGGGGCGCTGGGCAGCATCGTGTGGACCCCGGATTATACCGAACTGATTGAAGCGGTACCGCTCGAGGACGATATTGTGGACTCTACCGGGGCTGGAGACACCTACACCGCTGTGCTGGCCCACAGCATTCTGAGTGGGGTACGCCTGACCGAAGCCGCCAGAGCTGCCAACGCCGCCGGAGCCATGGCGGCCACGCAGGTGGGAGCGCAAAGCAAAAACATCACGCTCGAGGGTTTGAAAGCGGCTTTGAGCGCGTGAGTCAAGCAATGAGTGATGAGCATTGAGCAGTACAAAACTCTTACGCTTTGGGGACAGGAATTTGACCTGTCCTTTTTTCTTGTTCCGTCAGTGGGTACGGTTACACTCGAGCCATGAGCATTTCTCCTGAACAGGTTATATTGAGCAAAAACGGCTCAATACTTCCGCAAAATGCTTTAATCCTCAAAAATTCCGGTGGGTTTTCCATCCAGGCTCAAGGTGTTTTTACGCTCCCAGTAGTCACGCCGCTGTTCAAACGATTGATTGCCGTTGTGAACATTGAGCGCAGTGCGCTCTTCACGGTAATCCATAAACGGAACCGCCATTCCACACGAGGTTTGCACCAACTCCACCTCGAGCGCGAAAATTTGGCGTGTGCCGGGAAGGGCGGGGAAATGCTCGAGCAGAGCGTTCCACTCCTGGTCTCGAGGGTGAAATACCTGAGCGGTTCCGTAGAGCCGCAAAATCATTGGAGGCCCCTCTAGGGCGCAAAACATCAGGGTCATGCGGCCATTCTCGAGCACATGCGCCGCCGACTCGTTGCCGCTTCCGGTGACATTGAGCCACAGAACCCGGTTGGGATTCAGTACCCGTAAACTCTCCATGCCTTTGGGCGAGAGGTTAACCCGACCCTCCGCGCCCGCTGTTCCCACGAAAAAAATGGGTTGTTTCTGGATGAATTCCTCTAAAATAGGGGTGATTTCACTCGACTGTTTGCCCATAAATGTAGATTAACACCCTCGAGCACCTCAGTCGAGCAAACTCAACCGCCTAACCGGGCAAACTCCTCGAGCATTTTTTTCCGTGAATACTCGAGTGAAAGCAGCACCAAAAGCAGAATTCGGGCCTTATGAGCGCTGATAAAAGACGCTGGAATCATCCCACCCTCGAGCAGTTTTTTACCGCCGCCCGCGTAACCGTAGACCGGCAAAATGGGGCCGGCATGGGTACGGGTAGTCAAAATGACAGGTACTCGAGCTTCAGCCAGAAGTTCAGCCGCCTGAGGGGGCAAATTTCCAGTTCTCAGCGCGGCAATTACGATTCCATCACTACGCCCCTGGGCCTCTTTCAAGCCCTCCCCTTCCCAGCCCGCGTAAGCGTAGAGAATTTCGACGTGGGCCTTGATGTGAGGTGGCTCGAGCACAGTTCTGGGTTCGGGTTGGGCAAAAAAGTGAACGTCGGTTCCGTCCACGCCCACCCCTACCTGACCGATGGGACCAGGATAACCACCGAAAGCGTGAGGCAAACTGGTGTGGGTTTTGGTCACGGTGCGGGCATCGAACACATCGCCGCCAAAGACCACCAGCACGCCGCGCCCTCGAGTTTTAGGGCTTGAGGCGGTCAGGGCTGCGCCCCACACGTTGCCAGGACCATCCCAGGAAGGCTCGAGCATGTGTTTCATACTTCCGGTAATGACGGTTGGAACATCAGTTTTGAGCGTCAAATAGAGCCAAAACGCAGTCTCCTCGAGCGCGCCAGTGCCGTGCGCGACCCCGATTCCATCAAAGTTAGGGGCAATGCGCTCAATCAAAACCTTCAGCTCGAGCATGTGCGCTGGGGTGATATGAGGA
>JACMOA010000232.1 GCA_014378225.1 Deinococcales bacterium
AAATCACTGTTTTTAGCATCGTACTCGAGGATACGAACTTTCTGAGTGTTTTCCCCTCGAGCGCCCGTGTACAGAAAATAAGGTCCGTTTCCCGAATCGTTGATGTGGTAAATCCTGTCTGGCACCAGGTTTGAGAAGGCCATCCCACTATTTTCAGACAGAAGTTTGCGCTCGAGCGCGCCCACATTCTGGGCCACGCCCCAGTCCTTGCATATCTGGGCCTGGACCGCACAACTAGAGAAAAGAGCCACGAAAAGAAAGGTTACAAAATGTATCACACGGTCCATGCTGAGGGCTAGGCAGGTGAGAAGCTCGAGAGCATCGGTACTTTTGTCAACTTTTGGGAACGCTCGAGCGGGTACTCTGAAGCCATGAAGGACTCGCTGGATTATTGGTGGAGATTGATTAAATTGACTTTTGCGGTTGTGATTGGGCCGCTGCTTCTCTTCGCGCTACTAGTTTGGGCGGGTGTTTTCAAGTAGGCTTTTTTTAGAAAGGGTCATGAGCTACGAGTCGTGCTGGACATGCCCTGCACTTCATAGGATTCGGACTTGGGAAAGAGGTTGATTAACACGCCGAAGGCGTTTCTTCGCGACCCTCCTACCCTCACCCCAACAAAACCAACCGTTCCACCTCGAGCAACACGCTTTCGGCTGCTGCCAGGGCCACCAGACCCAGCGGTGAGCGCTCGAGGCCCAGTAGCAGGCTCAGACGTTCTCGTCTGGAATCTGAAAGATGGGTCCAGTTGCTCAGGTCTTCGGCGCGGCGTTTGGCAGTTTCGTCGCGCAGGAACATCACTGCGCCGTCAAAATAGGCCCCCTCGAGCGCCCGTTTTGCTTCACGCTCGGCTCCGCTCAGTCCTAATCCCCTGGTGGCGGGAATCAAGCGCTTGGCTTCGTCCTCACCGCCAAAACCGTACAAATGGTCCAGCGCGTACACTGCACGCGGAGCCTCGAGCAGCGCTAAATCTCGCAATAATTCCGGGTAGCCCCACTTGCTCTCAAACCACACGCCTTTCCTCGAAAGCAGAGCCGGAAAAAGATGGGTTCGGAGCAGGGTTCGGGCGCGAACCAGGGCCAGAATTTGTTCGCTCGAGCGGTGGTCTGGCCTGTCCATGCGCCGCTTCCAGTCCTCGAGCTGTTTTTTTGCCCCCTCGAGCTGATTTCGAGCGTGCTTTTTCAGGATTTTTGGCTCGAAGCTAGAAAATACTCGAGCCACCCGTTTCAGTCCGTCTGCCGGGTCGTAAAGCGGCTCTAAACGCGAAACCCAGTGCAGCGGCGCTTCACGCTCGAGCGCGTCCCACTCGCGCCAGCGCTCGAGCGCCTCAAAGGGATAGCGTACTACACACAAATCTGGAGTTTCCTCCTCAGTTGAGGTGTCTATTCTACGCTCGAAACTGAGCAACCTGGGTTTCTGAAATTGACCCTCGAGCGGGGTAGTAAGCGGATGGACCAAGGCGATGGCCCGCACTTCACGGCGGCTCGAGTGGGTTTGAAGGTAGGTTTGGATTAGGTCGGGCATGTTGGGTTTTCGGTTCTCAATCGTCAGTTTTCGGTGGAGAAGTTGATGTGTATGGAGTTTTAATTTTTGACGGTTTTGTCAAACACGGATTTGTTTTCTTGGGAACGCTCGAGAAGTTAAAACAAGCAAGAATGTCTGAGCGCCATGAAAAAATCTCTCCCAATCAAGAAAGAGATTTATTGTGAGATTACAGCTCGAGGTCCACCGAGAAGTGAAAACCCCTATTCGTAACCCAATTCCCGCAAAGCTTCCTGGTCCTCACGCCAGCGCGGCATGGTGATGACCTTCAGCTCGAGGTAAACCTTGGTATTCAGTAACACCTCGAGCTGTTTACGGGCGGCCTGACCAATCTCTTTGAGCTTGCTTCCACCCTTGCCAATCACAATGGCGCGGTGGCCCACTTTTTCTACCACCAAGTCGCAAAAAATCTTTTGCAGGCCGTCTTCGCGCTCGTGCCAGTGATTCACGCGGGTGGCGATAGCGTAAGGAATTTCCTCCTCGAGCCGTTTCATGGCTTCCTCGCGCACGATTTCGCCGGCCCAGAACTCTCGAGTTTGGTCCGAGGCACTGCCTTCGGGAAAGAAAAAGGGGTTTTCTGGCAACACCGCCAGAATCGCGGCCTTAAGTTCCTGCACTTTGAACGTGTCGTTCTGGGCGCTCAGCATCCACTGTTGGAACTCGCGCTCACCCAGCAGGTCGGCGTAGTAGCGCATGGCCTCGTCCGGATATTTAGCGGCGTCTGTTTTGTTGCCTACCAGAATCAGTGGTTTGGGAACGCTCTTAATTTGACGGGCTACCATGCCGTCCTCATCGGTGGGCGGGTGGCGCAAATCCACCACCCAAACCAGCGCGTCCACATCAGAGAGCGCACTCGAGACTTCTTGGTTCATATACTTGCCCAGTGCGTCTTTGGCTTTGTGCAAACCGGGCGTATCAATAAACACAATCTGGTGAGTTCGCTCCAGGGTGGTAAAAATACCCCGCACCCCACGCCGGGTGGTCTGTGGTTTCGAGGTAATAGGAGAAATTTTCACGCCCAACAGGTTATTTAGCAGGGTGGATTTACCCACGTTGGGCTTACCCACGATGGCTACAAAGCCGGAATGGGTCCCCTCAGAGGCTTGCATGGTACCGTCGGCGGGAAGGTTCTCAAGTTCTGTGCTCTCGAGTTCTAGGGTTTCTGGCGAGTCAAAGCGTGAATTTGAGGTGGTCACGTTCAGGTCCGCGTTGACGGTCTGGTCGAAGTCAGTTTCATTCATAAGCACTCGAGTATACCGTACTCTCGAGCAGACAAGTGTGGCTTCTCTGCCTAGTCGAGACCCTAGAATATCTTTATGGATGTCAACGCATGAGTATCAAACCTGACTACTGGATTCGCGCTCGAGCGCTCGAGGGCATGATTGAGCCATTTTGTGACCGCATGGTACGAACCGAAGCCGACAAGGGCGTGATTAGTTACGGCCTCTCGAGCTTCGGCTACGATTTGCGCTGCGCCCGCGAGTGGAAAATTTTTGTCAACGCCTTTAACACCGTAGTGGACCCTAAAAACTTCGATTCCTCGAGCTTTGTGGACTTCGAGGGCGACGAAATCATCATTCCCCCTAACAGCTTTGTACTGGCCCGCAGCGTGGAATATATGAAAATCCCGGACAACGTGATGGTGATTGCGCTGGGTAAAAGCACATACGCCAGGGTGGGAATCGTGGCCAACGTGACCCCACTGGAACCCGGCTGGGAAGGACACGTCACCCTCGAGTTTTCCAACACCACCCCGCTTCCGGCCAAAATGTACGCCAACGAGGGCTGTGTACAGCTTCTCTTTTTTGAAGGCGAGCGCCCAGAAGTCACCTACCGGGACCGTAAAGGAAAGTATCAAGGTCAAACCGGGGTCACGTTACCGCGCTTGTAAACTCGAGCGCCTGACTCTGCCGGAGTTCCACCATCCCAGTGCTTGAGCAATTTAAGTGCAGCGGTGTGGCTCTGCTTTGCTCCTGTCTGTGGCTTGACCATTTTAAAAAACATCATGGTCAGGATGATAGGGGAGTCCTAAAACAGGATTTTTGATGCTTGCGGCAGATATAAATAAAAAAAGTGCTCGAGCATTTATACTCGAACACTTTTGGTCTTGTTTACTTTGG
>JACMOA010000233.1 GCA_014378225.1 Deinococcales bacterium
GTGCTTGACGATGCCCTCGAGCGTTTCCCAGCACAGGTTCAGCCCAGAAAAAGCCTGATAACGCCTTTCCAGTTCGGTGACAATCCGGTAGGTCTGGCGGTTATGGTCAAAGCCACCGTGACCCTGCATCAATGCGTCCAGCGCGTCTTCTCCAGCGTGTCCAAACGGCGGGTGGCCCAAATCGTGGCTGAGCGCTATGGTCTCGGTCAGGGTTTCGTGTGCGCCTAGCGCCACCGCCACGCTGCGGGCCACCTGCGCTACCTCGAGCGTGTGGGTCAGGCGGGTGCGGTACTAATCGCCCTCGTAGTTCACAAACACCTGGGTCATGTACTCGAGCCGCCGGGACGCGGTGGTGTGTAAAATACGGTCCCGGTCCTTCTGAAACGGGGTGCGGAACTCGCTTTCACCCTCAGGATACTGGCGTCCTCGGGAGGCGCTCGAGCGGGTGGCGTAGGGAGCTAAGCTGGCGTCCTCACGCTCGAGCAGCTTGGAGAGGGGAAAGAGCATAGGGGTAGTTTAAAGCGTTTTTCATTGCCATTGCGCCACTTCGCTACGCTACGTTAGCTCTATTCTCATGAAAAACGCTTTGTTGTGTCTTGGTCTGAACGGCACCTCTCGGGCCAGACCGCTGCCACTCCTGATGGTTGGAAAGTATCTCGCTCACGCTCCATACTTTCGCAAGACGCTTTAGCAAGAAACCACAATCCCCACCTCCCGCCTCCCCTACCCTGAAAAGGCAGGAACTAAGGTGCAAAATACGCTACCCTGGAGGTGATTATGCTCTCGAGCGTCACGTTAGCCACACTCAAAGACCTGCTCGATATCCTGCTGGTGGCCACACTGATTTATCAGGGCTACACTCTGCTGGCCGGCACTCGAGCGGTCAACCTGATTCGGGGAGTGTTCTTTTTTGGCGGGCTGTGGCTGCTGGCGCGGATTCTGGGCCTGACCAGCCTGAATTACTTGCTGGGCAACGCCGCTACAGTGGGTATTTTTGCGCTGATTGTGGTGTTTCAGCCAGAGGTTCGTCAGGTGCTCGAGCAGATTGGGCGGCCCCGACTGCGTGAAGTTCGCTCGAGCGGAGCAACCATTCAGGAACTTTCTCGAGCGCTCGAGCGAATGGCCGAAAAACATGTAGGGGCGCTGATTGCGCTCGAGGGCCGAACCCCACTGGGCGAACACGCCGCCACCGGGGTTCGGTTGGACGCGCTGGTGAGCGCTCCCTTCATTGAAGCGCTGTTTGCCCGCAACGCCCCGCTGCACGACGGCGGCGTGATTATTCAGAATGACCGGGTGGTGGCGGCGGGCTGCCTGTTTCCGCTGCAACAGGAGCACGACGGGATTTATCGCCGCTATGGAACCCGTCACCGGGCCGCGCTGGGACTGTCCGAGATTTCGGACGCCACCGTGCTGGTGGTCAGCGAAGAGCGCGGTGGGATTCGGGTAGCGCAGGGCGGAAAGCTCAGTCCAGACCTCAGCGGGGCCGAGCTGCGCGAACGTCTGCGCGAATTGCTGTTCGAGAACAAGCCGCTGCCGCCCGAAATTTCAGCACCGGAATCGTCGCTGGAAGACGTCTTTGAACCCCCGTCTACAGGCCGAGAGGGGCGTGAAGCGTGACTTCACCGGGTCCATCCAATCAAACTCGAGCAAACCGTCCCAGAGCTTCATGGAGTCACCTGTGGAAAATCCTGAGTTATCAGTGGTCACGCAAATTGGGGTCATTGGCTTTGGCGGGTGTAGTGTGGTTTGTGGCCACTACTGACCGCAGAGCCGCGCTCGAGCGGACTTTCGAGGTTCCCATCCAGGTGATAGACCGCTCCGAGGACGCGGGGAGCCGTTTGGTATCGGGCCTGCCGCGCACCGTACAGGTCACGCTGTCCGGCTCGAGGGCCAGACTCGAGAGCCTACTTCCAGAGCGTATCGAAGCCGATGTCGACGTGACCGACGCCGAGGAGGGCAACTTTGAAACGAGAGTGCAAGTGCGAACCCCCGCCGAGACCGACCTGAAGCAGCTCGAGCCGACCCTGGTGAGCGGGGTGATAGACGCCACCATCAGCCAGAGCTTTGCGGTAGAGCCAGGAACGAGTTCGCAGAGCGAGACACCTTTTGTGCGCCTCAAGGTGACTCCGGCCCGCGTGACGGTGCGCGGCTCGAGGCGGCAGGTGGATAAAGTGGTGCGGGTGGTCACGGTTCCGGGTCCGCTCGAGGGGGGAAACCCAGAGCGCCCTGGAGAGGTGTACCTGCTAGCCGTAGCCCGCAGCGGCGGAATCGTGACTGGGGTGCAGTTTAACCCGTCCAGGGTCACGCTCGAGCTGACCTCAGAGTCAGGAACGGTGGGCGTGAGCATCAAAACCGTTCCGGTTGAGTTAGCCCCGCTGGACCCCGCCTGGGAAGCCTCTGAGGTCAGCTTCAAACCCGCTCGAGTGCGTCTGGTGGGGCCTTCCAATTTGCTCGAGAACCTGTCCGCGCTCGAGGTCCGTTTTCCATTACAAGCCGGTCAGTTTAGCGTGACCGCACTTCCGGTTCTACCACCCGGTGTGGCGGCGCTCGAGCGCATACAAGTCACCTTGTCCGTTCGCAAGAAAGGGTAAAATACTGGGGTTCTCGAGCCTGGCCTATAAACTTTGACCCATAGAGTTCCGCTCGAGCGAATTTCCGCCCTCCAATATTCGACCTTATTCCCCTCAAAAAAATATGATTTATCCCATCCGACTTTATGGAGACCCGGTTCTCCGCAGCAAATCCAGAGCCATTACCGATTTAACCGCCCCGATTCAGGTGCCGGGGTTTAAACCCGTCCTCCTCGAGCGACTGGCCGAAAATATGTTCGATTCCATGTTCGAGGCGCGGGGCGTGGGCCTCGCTGCCCCCCAGATTGGCCTGCCCATCCGCATGTTCGTAATGGCCGAATACGAGGACGAAGAGGAAGAAGAAACCCATGAGGGCAAGAAAAAACCGCTGCGCTCGAGGGTAAAAGCTCAGCACGTTTTTATCAATCCGCGCATCACTCCCCTCGCTAAAAAGAAGGACCGCAGCTACACCGAAGGCTGTCTATCCATTCCGGGCGTTTACGAAGAAGGTGTACCGCGCTGGCGAGAGCTAAACATCCAGTATCACGACTTAAACGGCGTGGAGCACAGCGAAGATGTGGAAGATTATCTGGCTCGAGTGATGCAACACGAATACGACCATCTCGAGGGCAAGCTGTTTCTGGACCATTTGCCGCCGGACATTTTGGATGAGTACCGCAAGGATTTAGCCGCCATGCACCGTAAAGCAAGAGCATATTTGAAGTTCTTGAAGGAACGCGGGGAATAGTGGAGAGGTGTTCGTTGTATGGATAGTCGTACCTCGAGCACCATGACTCCAAAAACAAACAAGCTATGGTGCTCCGTATGCTTGCGATTTTATTGGTTTTACTGTTCATTATTCATAATTTATTTGGTGGGATTTTTAAGTCGTGGAGTTCTGTTTATGAAGATTGTTTTATAAAGCGTAACGTTATGTATATTGAGACAAACAACAGTTTGATTACGCCATTTTTTGAATATTCTAAAACTTTTTCATGTGACTCGGAATAAAGGCAGTTGCTAGCCAGTTTAAGAACTAATTTTGAACGTA
>JACMOA010000234.1 GCA_014378225.1 Deinococcales bacterium
AACAGAGATGACATGACTTCCCGATTGAGAAAAGCCCCTTGTCCTGTGGATGTTGAGCAGGGCGAAACATCTCAACCTAGTTGAAATGTAAACCGTTGGCCTAGCTCAGGGTGACAAAAAAAAGTGCCCTCGCTCGAGGTAAAACACGGAAGTTATCTTGTCCCTAATCTTTAGACACTCGAGCGCCACCGCCTATCAACTCACGCCACCCATCGGAAGGGAACCCCTGTTTCCCTTCCGGATTTTTGAATTTGAGGAGACACTGGAGCGAAATGAACTCATGAATCAATTCATTCTTGCCCTGGACCAGGGGACCACCAGCAGCCGCGCCATCGTTTTTGCCCATGACGGTAGCATTCTCTCGAGGGCGCAAAAAGAATTTCAGCAGATTTTCCCTCAACCCGGCTGGGTAGAGCACGACCCAAACGAAATCTGGAGCACTCAAAGCGGCGTGATGGGTGAAGCGCTCAGCAGCGCAGGGATTCGGGCCAGTGACATCGCCGCGATTGGCATTACCAACCAGCGTGAAACCACCTTGATATGGGACCGAAAAACGGGGCAACCCATCTACAACGCGATTGTCTGGCAAGACCGCCGCACTGCACCCTACTGCGACGAACTACGGGCCGCAGGCCACGCTGAGGTTTTCCAGGCCAAAACGGGGCTGGTGCTGGACGCCTACTTTTCAGGAACCAAAGTACGCTGGCTGCTCGAGCACATCCCCGGCGCTAGGGCGCGGGCTGAAGCGGGCGAACTGGCTTTTGGAACGGTAGATTCCTGGTTAGTGTACAAACTTACCGACGGCGAACTGCACATCACCGACGCTAGCAACGCTTCGAGAACCCTGCTCTATAACATTCACACCGGGGCCTGGGACTCAGATTTACTCGAGCTGCTGGGCGTTCCGCCTGCACTGCTACCGGAGGTCAGGAACAGCTCAGAGGTGTACGGTCAAACTTCTGCGGGGCTGCTGGGCGCTCAGGTCAAGATTGCGGGCATCGCCGGAGACCAACAGGCCGCCACCTTTGGTCAAGCTTGTCTGGATGTTGGGATGGCTAAAAATACCTACGGTACGGGTTGCTTTATGTTGCTCAACACTGGCTTAAAGGCAGTCCCTTCGCAGAACAAGCTGCTGACCACGGTGGCGTGGCAGCTCGAGGGCCAAAAGACTTACGCGCTCGAGGGGGGGGTTTTTGTGGCTGGTGCGGTGGTGCATGGGTTGCGCGACGGACTGGGCATCATTCGCTCGAGTGGAGAAGTTGAGGAACTGGCCGCAAAAGTACCGGACAGCGGCGGAGTGGTCTTGGTTCCGGCGTTTGTAGGACTGGGAGCGCCTTACTGGGACCCTTACGCCAGGGGAACCCTTGTGGGAATGACTCGGGGAACCACGGCGGCCCATATCGCCAGAGCCGCGCTCGAGAGTGTGGCTTTTCAAAGCGCTGAACTGCTCGAGGCCATGCAGCAGGACACTGCCCGCCTGAAAATTGGGCTTCAGGAGTTGCGGGTAGACGGGGGCGGCAGCACCAACGACGCCATGATGCAGTTTCAGGCCGACATTCTGGGTGTACCCGTGGTTCGCCCTCGCATCACCGAAACTACCGCCCTGGGCGCGGCTTACTTAGCGGGTCTAGCGGTGGGATTCTGGAGCGGTCAGGACGAGTTGGCCGAGCTGTGGCAGGTGGGTCAGCGCTTTGAGCCAAACATGGGCGATTCGGAGCGGCAAGAACGGATGCACACCTGGAAGCGGGCGGTGGGCCGCAGTATGAGCTGGGTAGAGCAGGAAGGGGCAGGGTAGGAATGTAGGAATAAGCCGTTGAGTAGTAACTAGAGCACTTTGGGGAGTCGGTACTGGACAGACTCTTTGAGCTGGGTCAAAGGCCCCCTTGATTTTTTGGTGAACATATGTTCAAATGTAATGAACAAGTGTTCACTGCTGTTATGTCATCCGTGAAGCGTTCTTTTCCTCTCTAATTCCCGCCCACCCAGTTCTCGTCCACCCAGTTCCCGTTGACAAAGGAAGTCACCATGAAGCGTACAGATATTGTCCAAGCTATTTCTAATTCCCAAGAGTGGGACCTGCTCATTATTGGAGGGGGAGCCAGTGGCCTGGGAACTGCTGTAGAGGCCGCCACTCGAGGATACCGCACCCTATTGCTCGAAGCTGTGGACTACGCCAAAGGGACGAGTAGCCGCAGCACCAAACTGGTTCACGGCGGGGTGCGGTATCTGGCACAAGGTAACATTTCTCTGGTGCGCGAGGCGCTGCGAGAACGCGGACTGCTCAAACAAAACGCTCCCCATCTGGTGCATGACCTGGGCTTTTTGATTGCAGCTTACAAGTGGTGGTCCGCCCCGTTCTACGGCGTTGGTTTGAAGATGTACGACCTGCTGGCGGGCAAGCTGAACCTGAAAAACAGCCGCTACATTGGGGCTGCCGAGGCGCTCGAGCACACTCCCACCTTAAAGCGAAAAGGACTGAAGGGCGGCATTTTGTACTTTGATGGTCAGTTTGACGACTCGAGGCTGGCCATTTCGTTGCTGCGAACGCTCGAGGACCACGGCGGGGTGGCCCTGAATCACGCTCCCGTGGTGGCGCTGCACAAAAACGCGGCGGGTAAAATTGACGGTGCAACCCTGCGTGACGAGGAGACCGGAAAAGAGTTCCGCATTTCTGCCAAAGTCGTGGTAAACGCTACAGGCGTGTTTGTGGACGCGGTGCGCCGGATGGACGAGCCTGGAGCCAAAAACATGCTCTCGCCCAGCCAGGGGGTGCATGTGGTGGTGGACCGTAAATTCCTGCCTGGAGACAGCGCCCTGATGGTTCCCCATACCGACGACGGACGGGTGCTGTTTGCGGTGCCGTGGCATGACCATGTGGTAATTGGAACCACCGATACGCCCATACCAGAGGCTAGCTTGGAACCTCGAGCGCTGCCCGAAGAAGTGGAGTTCATTTTAAAGACCGCCGCTCAGTACCTCGACCCTGCTCCTACCCGTGCGGACGTGCGGAGCGTCTACGCAGGGCTGCGCCCGCTGGTCAAAGCTGCCGAGGGAACCGATACCAAAGCGCTCTCGAGGGACCATGTGATTCGCATCTCGGACAGTGGCCTGATTACCCTGACCGGTGGCAAGTGGACCACGTACCGACGGATGGGCGAGGACACGGTAAACCGCGCTGCGGCTCAGGCTGGACTACCGGAGAAGGCCACGGTCACTCCTGACCTGCACTTACACGGCTGGACCACCGAAGCCCTGGACCCACACTGGCGAGTTTACGGCACCGATATGGGGCATATTCGCACGCTCGAGGGCGCTAAAACACTGCTTCACCCCGAGTTACCTTACTTTGAAGCCGAGGTGCGCTGGGCCGCCTTGTTTGAACAAGCCCGCACTGTGGAAGACGTACTGAGCCGTCGCCTGCGGGCGCTGCTGCTCAACGCTCGAGCCAGCAGTGAAGCCGCTGGGCGTGTGGCACAGATTCTGGCTGAAGAGTTGGGACATGACGCAGCTTGGCAGGTGGCACAAGTGACCGAATATCAGGCTCTGGCACGGGGGTATCAATTGGACGCTCCCCTCGAGCCGGAAAACAGGGCGCATTCTAAGGAACTGGCGAGTCAAATTTAAAAACTTGAGACTTAAAAAACGAGCGCTCGAGGTCGTGGATTAGCAGAAAAGCTGTCCTAAAGACCAGAGTGCTCGTTTTCTGTAGGACCGAAGGGTCTCGACTACAACTTTTGGAGGATGGCAACCGAGGCCCTCTTGCTTACGCTTGGGGCATGATAACGTCTATGTCCCCTCCGCCCAAGCCCGGTGTGCTTCGTGAATACTTCGCGGACCTGCTCGAGCCTGCCACCTACCGCGCCCTGCTTTTCCATTTTCTAGCTTTTCCGCTGCCCCTGTTTTACTTTGTGGCGAGTGTGGTTATGTTGGCGCTTGGCCTGGGCTTATTGGTC
>JACMOA010000235.1 GCA_014378225.1 Deinococcales bacterium
AGGTCCCGCCCTAGCAAAGGTGTGCCAGACCCCGGCCCCCGCTGCAAACTTACCTGAGCGCGGCCCAGCGGCCAGCCGTGTTTCAGGCAGTGTATCAGGGCCAGCACATCCCCGTCCGGTAGGGTCCCGCACTGCTCGAGCTGACGGGTGCTGTACGCCGTAAAATGCTCGAGCGCCACAGCGTTTTGACCGCACTGCAAGGCGCTTCGCAAATACAGGGCCATCAGGTCTCGACGTATGATGGTTTCAGGCGTTTTTAGCAAAGGCTCGAGCGTGTGCATGGCCCGCTCAAACTGTTCGGCGTCGTAGTGCTGTAAAGCTTGGCCTAAGAACGCTTCCTGAGTCTGCTCTCCCAGCTCGAGCCGCTCCAACTCGAGCCAGTTTAAAAATTCGGGAGAGCCGTGCATCCCCTCGAGCAGAAGCGGATGAATCTTGGGGTGTTTCATCTCGAGGGCCGCGTCCCAGCGTTCTCCAGCCAGATGTTCCCGGAACTGCGACAGGTCTGTGGAAATCCGAAAGCGCAAGCGGTCTCCCTCGACCTCGAGGGATGCAGCCCACTCCGTCCGCCGCGCCCTGGAAATGAGCTGGCGCAGGCTCAGCCTTCCCGCCTCGAGCGTACCTTCCGAAAAAAATAAACTGCACAGTGCAGAGCGCTCAACCCATACCCCTCGAGTGGCCAGATAAAGCAACAACAAAGTGGGTTTTTGCACCGGAAGAAATTGCCATTCCCCCCCAACCCAGACGGCGGGCGGTCCCAGCAAGCGTAAAGAAGGGTTCATCGTTATCTCAGCTTATAGCCCAAAGCGTATTGTCAACTTGTTTGGAATGCACAATTGATTTAACGGTTTGATTATCAGACCTCCTTTGAGAGTGGGGCCAGAGCTGACCCCGGTTCCGCTTTTGTCCAAGCGAGCAGGCCCGGAAGGTGCCGTTCTGCTCAAGACGCGAGCAGGCCCGGAAGGTGCCGTTCTGCTCAAGACGCGAGCAGGCTCACCAAGTGCCGCCCTGACCAAGACGCGGTCTGGCCTGTGAGCTGACGCTTTAAAACAGCGCCTAAAGCGGCTACCCCACTCGAGCCTCAATCAAACGCAAAACTTCTCTAGCCGCGTCCAAAATCACCGTTCCTGGCCGAAAGATAGACGCCACGCCCCTCGAGCGTAAAAATTCGTAGTCCTGGGCTGGAACCACGCCGCCCACGATGACCAAAATATCGTCTGCACCTTCGGCTTTCAGGGCCTCGAGCAGGGTGGGAACCAGGGTTTTGTGACCTGCCGCCTGACTCGAGACGCCCACCACATGCACGTCGTTTTCCACGGCTTGACGGGCCGCTTCCTGTGGTGTTTGAAACAGTGGCCCCAAATCTACGTCGAAGCCCAAATCAGCAAATCCGGTGGCAATCACCTTAGACCCACGGTCATGTCCGTCCTGCCCCAGCTTGACCACCAGAATGCGTGGACGACGGCCTTCCCTGGTCTGAAAAGCTTCGATGTCGGCTCGAATAGCCTCGAATCCAGCGTCTCCGGCGTAACTCGAGCCGTAAACCCCACTCAAGGCGCGAACCTCGGCTCTATGGCGTCCAAAAACGCGCTCGAGGGTGTCTGAAACCTCGCCCACCGTGGCCCGCGCCCGCATCGCTTCAACCGTGCGCTCGAGCAAATTTCCCACTCCAGAACGGGCCGTATCCTCGAGCGATTCCAAAGCCAATTTGACTTTTTCCGGGTTTCGAGTGCGCTTGATGTGCTCGAGCCGTTTAACCTGACTTTCACGCACCTTGACATTGTCAATATCCAGCACCTCAACCGGGGTTTCCTCACTCGAGCGGTATTTATTGACCCCTACAATCACGTCCTGGCCCCGGTCAATCCGGGCCTGTTTTTTGGCCGCGCTTTCCTCGATTCTCAACTTGGGTAGCCCGCCTTCAATGGCTTTGGACATTCCGCCTAGCGTTTCTACTTCTGCCAGCAGCTCGAGCGCCCGGTCCTTGAGTTTGTGGGTCAGGGACTCCATGTAGTACGAGCCGCCAAACGGGTCAATCGCGTGCGTCAGGTCGGTTTCCCCCTCGAGAATAAGTTGAGTGTTGCGGGCAATCCGGGCGCTGGTAGGGGTGGGCAGGCCCATCGCCTCGTCAAACGAGTTGGTGTGCAGGCTCTGCGTGCCCCCCAGCACGGCAGCCATTGCCTCTACGGTGGTGCGGACGATGTTATTTAAAGGGTCCTGAGCGGTCAAGCTCCAACCTGACGTCTGACAGTGGACTCGAAGCGCAAGGGACTGTGGATTTTGGGGGTTGAACTGAGCCATCAAATCTGACCATAACAGCCGTGCAGCACGCAGCTTGGCTACCTCCATCAAGAAGTTCATACCGATGCCAAAAAAGAAGGACAGCCGAGGCGCAAACTCGTCAATGTCCAGACCCTTAGAAAGTGCGGCCCGGACGTACTCGAGGCCGTCACCCAGCGTGTAAGCCAGCTCGAGCGCGGCGTCTGCACCCGCTTCCTGCATGTGGTAGCCGGAAATGCTGATACTGTTGAACAGCGGCATCTCTTTGGCGGTGTACTCGATGATGTCGGCCACGATTCGCATACTGGGCGCGGGCGGATAGATGTAGGTGTTGCGAACCATGAATTCTTTGAGAATGTCGTTTTGAACCGTCCCAGACAGTTGTGCGGGGGCAACCCCTTGTTCTTCCCCCGCCACGATGAACGCGGCCAGTACCGGAAGAACCGCGCCGTTCATGGTCATGGAAACGGACATACTGCCCAGCGGAATTCCGTCAAACAAAATTTTCATGTCTTCTACCGAATCAATGGCGACTCCGGCTTTGCCCACGTCGCCCTCCACTCGAGGGTGGTCCGAATCAAACCCCCGGTGGGTGGCGAGGTCAAAGGCCACACTGAGGCCCTTCTGTCCGCCTGCCAGGTTAGCGCGGTAAAAAGCGTTGGATTCTTCGGCGGTGGAAAAACCCGCGTATTGGCGCACGGTCCAGGGCCGTCCCGCGTACATGGTGGCCCTGGGACCGCGCAGGAACGGCTCGAGACCTGGCAAGGTATCGGTGTGCTCGAGACCCTCCAAATCAGAGCGGGTGTAGAGCGCCTTGACCGAGATTCCTTCAGGGGTCATCCGAAGGGGAAGGTCTTTCCCCTTGAGTTCTTTGCGGGCCAGCTCTTGCCAGCGCTCGAGTTCCTGAGGCTCGAGAGAAGTCTTTTCAGCGTGCTCGAGGGAGCTTTTTTCGGGATTCATGCTTAGAGTATACGGCCCCTATCCCGTGCTCAAGGGAGGTGAAAAGGTCCGTACCCCAACTTACACCTTCCCCTCATCTGGTTTGATGAACCTCTCTAAAAACGGGAATATGCTGCTCTAGGTAGTACAACTCTGGGAGGAACATCATGGGAT
>JACMOA010000236.1 GCA_014378225.1 Deinococcales bacterium
ACGCCGCGCTCGAGGGTTACGTGTTCCTGGTAGCCGCTTTCGCGGTGGGCCTTGATGGGGTCGGTGGGCCGTCCCAGCTCGAGTCGGACTTCCTCAAGCAAGCCCGTCACATCGGTTCTGAACGCCCGGATGAGGGTGCGGTGGGCCTCGAGCACATCCCCTTTCTGCTGGGCCTCGAGCAACCTGTCAAAGTCAATCAGTAGTGCGCGGGCGTACATCTCCTGACAGTTGAGCACGCTCTCGAGCATGGCCTCGACTTTGGGTTCGATGTTAAAGCTCTGGTCAATCATGTAGGCCACGTTCTGGGCGGTGTTCACCGTGAGCGGGTCGCTCGAGCGCTCAGCGGCCACCAACTCTGCGTAAATAGAAAACAGCTCGAGCGGGTTAGTAGTGCCCACAATCAAGTCGTCGTCGGCGTAGCGGCGGGCGTTGAAGTGAAATCCACCCAGCTTGCCTTCGTCCAGCAAGAAGGCCACGATGGCTTCAATGTTGGTGCTCTGGGCGTGATGGCCCAAATCCACCAGCACCTGCGCCTTTGGTCCGAGCGCCTGACAGTGCAGCAGCGCCGCGCCCCAGTCAAACAAATCGGTGAAGTAAAAAGCGGGTTCAAAAAACTTGTATTCGAGCAGCAAGCGCATCTCAAACTCGAGCGCGGCATAAACCTGCTCGAGCGATTCCCGCACCCGGCGCTTCCTGGCTCTCAAATCGTCTTGTCCGGCGTAGTTGGTGCCATCGGCAAACCACAAGCTCAAATCTCTCGAGCCAGTTTGCCGCATGATTTCGATGCACTCGAGGATGTGACTCACCGCTTTTTGGCGCACTCGAGGGTCCGGGTGGGCGATGGAGCCGAGCTTGTAGTCCTCGTCCTGAAACAGGTTGGGATTGACCGCGCCGATGGTTATTCCTCGAGCAGACGCAAAATCCTTGAGTTCGCTCCAATCCGAAACCTTGTCCCAGGGAATGTGAATCGCCACACTGGGCGCTATTCCAGTGAGCTTGTGAACTTCGGCGGCGTCCTCGAGCTTTTCATAGATTGTTCGAGCTGCACCGGGCGCGGGAAAAGTCTTGAAGCGGGTTCCACTGTTTCCGTAGCCCCACGAGGGCGTCTCTATTCGCTGCACTTTCAAAGCCCCTTTGACCTGTTCTCGATTCATCGTTCTCCCTCTTTTCTTAAACTCCAGCCACTACCAAACGCACGCCTTCGGACTCGAGCCGCTCTGACCACTCGAGGGCCGGTGTCTCGTCGGTGATTAAGGTATGGACCCCACCCAGCAACACAATCTGACAAAAGGCTTCCAGGCCAAACTTGGAGTGGTCCACCAGCGCGATGAGCTGCCGTCCCGACGCTAATAGTGCTTCTTTGCTTTCCACCTCCGGCAGGTGGTGGTCGGTGAATCCTCGTCCCAGCGAAACCGCGCCGCACGAGAAGAACACCTTGTCCAGCCGCAGCTTGCCCAGCGTGCTCGAGAATAGTCCTCCGGTGAAGGAACGGGCCGGAAGGTGAAAGTGTCCGCCCACCAGCACAAAGGGAACCTCGCTCGAGGCCAGCACATTGGCCGCGTCCAGACCCGTGACCACGGCACTAATCGCTTTTTGGTGTAATAAACGGGCCAGTGCGAGGTCCGTGGTACTGGCGTCCAGGCCCACGGTATCTCCCTCCTCAATGAGTGCGAGTGCCGCTCTGGCGATACGGGCTTTGGCTTCAGGGTGTTGATGAACGCGGCGGCTGTACTCGAGTTCGCTGGGGGCCAGGGCCGCTAGTCGCGCTCCGCCGTGCGTGCGCTCGAGTAGACCCTGTTCACTGAGCAGGTCCAGGTCGCGGCGCACGGTCATCTCGTGAACACCGAGCAGGAGGGCTAAGTCCTTGATGCGTACCGACCCGTCTCCGGCTCGAGCGGCATTGAGAATCTGCTGATGGCGAACGGGGGCATGAATCTGGCTCTCTAGGGTCACACAGGGTTTCCTTGACGGACGGTTCGACAGGTTAGGAGACTGAAACTCGAGGAGATGTTGGATTTGGAGTCAGGAACGGTTTGATATTACACCAAATTAACTAGATTTGTCACTATTGTGTTAGGAATACGTCTAGAAGCTCGAGTGAAATTTCATCCGAAGAGGTAGGAGTGTTAACTCTCTTTGGATTTGGACCAACGGTGCGAAAACAGGGAACGCAAGCTCCAGGCCCCGTCCTCGGCCACCCGGCGCAGCAGGAAGACGGTGGGCAAACGCAATAGAGCCGAGCACAGCAGCACGGCGTGGTAAGGGGTCCAGTCGCTCGAGACTCCCCCTTGGGGCATCCCGACTGAAAACAGTAAAAACAGCGGACCTGCCAGTGCGCTGCCCAGAAACCCGCAGAGACCGGTTAGGGCCGAAAAGTCCGCCAGATAGCGAGGCCTCCCGTGGGACGGGCTGGAATTGAGGGTGAGGTTGAGTAGACCAAAGCCCAGCGCACTCATCACCAGGGCCTCGAGCGCTGCTGCCAACCACACCCAACCCAGTGAGTCTGGAGTTGCCAAAAGCAGGCTCAGCGGCAGCAGCGAACTTGCCAGCAGTGTTACCAGGTGGAGTACAGGCTTGTTGCCGATTTGGTCCGCAAGGCGTCCCCACAGCGGACCAAAAATGAGCGAACAGCCCGCAACCAGGGCGCTCCACAGGCTGATTTGTGCATAGGTCATGTGAAGAAACTTGAGAAAATAGGGAAGCACGAAAGGGGCCGACAGGCTTGCGGCAAAGAACCAATATCCGGCGTACCACAACAGAGGGCGAAAGTTGGGGTCTCGGAAAGTAGACCGCGCAGAAGGGGGGGAAACCTGTTCTGGCGCTTGAGAGAGGGGTTCCGGGTACAGTCTCAGCAGGGTCACTGCGCCCAGTCCCACCAACGCCGCGATGAGCAGCAAGGTCTGAAAACTCCAGGGGGCAGCGGCCCGGTCAAGGTAAATTCCTCCGCCCACCGTGACCACCGTTCCCACCGCCCCCAATAAAGCGTTACGTAATCCGAAGAAACGCCCCAACACCTGTCTGGGAATCAGGTCTCCCAGCAGGGAGGTGAGCAGAGTGGCCACGCTTGCAGTAAAGGTCCAGGACAGGGTGGAAAGTAAAATGAGTAGGGGAAGGCGTAGCCGCTCCTCGAACAAAGCAAAAAGGGCCACTCCCAACCACACGCCCCGGCTGAGCAGGGCTAAGGCGATGAGCCACTCCCGGCGGTGTGTGGTCCGTTCAGAGAGCCGAATGAGCAGCAAACTCAGCACCTGACCCAGCAGTGGGGTACTCGAAACCAGACCCAGCTCGAGCGGACCCGCACCGAGGTAAAGGGCGTACCCGGTCAGGACAGCCCCGGTAGTCCAGGCTAAAAACACCATTACCGGAACTCCCTCGAGCAGACTAAACCGCTTGAGCCGACTCAGCTCTGGGTCAGAGAGAGCTGGAACCTCAGGCGAAGTCATCTCGGGCGCGGACTTTCTGCAAAACTCCCATCAGCTATCACCAATTGGACCTGGGCGGCCTCGAGCGCTTCGCGCACCTCCCCAGAGGGTTCGCGGTCGGTGATGACCACATCCACGGCGGTGAGGTCGGCCAGGGTGTAGAGCGCGGTGCGCCCGAACTTACTGTGGTCTAGCAGGGCGATGACCTGACGACCCGAGGCGATGAGCTGCGACTTGGTTTCCACCTCGGCCAGATACGGGTCGGTGAACCCGCTCTCCACGGTGAACCCTTTGGCCGAGAAAAATACCGTGTCTGGATGTATGCGGCGCAATGTGGCCATCACCAGTGGTCCCACAAAAGAGCGGGCCGAGGGCTGAAAATCTCCGGCAGCCAGAGTGAACGGCACGCTCGAGGCCGCCAGTGAAATAGCTGCGTCCAGTCCAGTGGCCAGCACCTTGACCTCCAAGCCTGCCAGCATTTTGACCAG
>JACMOA010000237.1 GCA_014378225.1 Deinococcales bacterium
GCGCTTTTCATGATAATTCGAGGTTTTGATGTCTATTCAAGGTTCACTTCATCTTTTTTCTCCACTCGACCTGCTTCAAAGCTTGAGCGAAAAAAGCGGGGTTCTGCACTTGACTACTTCAAGCACCACTGTGGAAGCTTGGATAAGCAGCGGTTATTTAACCCGGCTCGTCTGGCAGCGCCGGGAACAGCCGCTTCATCTGGCTCCACTGGTGTTGCTCGAGGTGTGCAGTTCAAGCGAGGGTCGTTTCAAATTTGTTTCCATTCCCGGTGCGTCGGGTGTGGCAGGCCCGAAGCTACTGTGTTCAGCATCTCCCGTGCGGTTGAGTTCATTGCTGCGGACCCTCGCACAAGCGCGAATCGAACTCGAGGATGGTATGAAACTACCCAGCGGCAGTGAGTGGTTTATGGTGTGGAAGCCTGCGGCAGCGCTCCGTGAGTGGGAGTCGGCTTTGTTGGCAATAGTTTCCCCACTTCTGCTTCAGGGCTACAGCGTGCTCAAGTTGGCCGAGGGTCTTCAGCTTCCGCTCGAGGGTCTGCGTTACGGGCTAGGCTGCCTACAGCGGGCGGGGTCCATAGAAACCCTGGTCCCAGCGATAGAAGTAAACTGGATGTCCAAGCTTGTACAAGCGACCTGAGCACGGCGCAGAATCCCTCGTATTTTACTCGATGGATTTGGATTCTGTAAGCTTGAATTATTTGCTCTCCCTTTTTACACAGTCTAAACTGTATGAACATGTACTGGTTGATTCCCTGCCTCCTCATCGGTGTTGCACTCTCCTTGATTCTCAACCTGCGTTTCGGGTCTGAGGTTATGGAGAAGGATTTTCTGCTGATTTACTACAGTGTTTTTGTGGGAGTGGTGCTGGTGGTTATGGGAATGGTCTGGTTTGTCACCAGTGGTAATCCGGGGCTAAGCAACAAAATAGGAAACTGGGTTATGGGTGTAGCCCTTACCCTGGGAATCCCTGTCGCCATTGGAGGCGTGCAGTCCCTGCTCGAGAATGGCGTGAAAGCGCAAAAAAACGCCCTAATTCAAACTCGAGCTGAACTGGTGTTTCCCAACGATGCAGACGGCGTTTACGGAATTATCTTTGATGAAATCCTCGAGCCAAGCCCCGCGCTCAGGGATAAAGTGTGGACCTATGAGTTTGGCTCGAGCGATGTACTACACATCAAATCTGGGTATTTCAACCTCCGTCAGGACCGGGTAGGACAAACTGGGAACAGCTTGCCGCACTGGTTGCGGCTACACACCCGACTCGAGAATGGAAATCCCCTTTCTTTTTTGCAGTGTCAATGCACGGGTCAGAGCGACGGAATCTATGTGGAAGGCCAGAACACCCGAATCATTGGCGCGGTTTGTCGGGTCAAGGTGTCGGGGTATACGCTCGAAGAGTTGAACAACGGCGCAGGCGGAGTGGGTCAGGACCTCGAGCGCATTTTACGCGACGCTCGAGCCAGGCCCGCCCGGTGAAGAAAATGCTTGCCAAGCCACCCTCGAGCAACCCAAACAGGCGAAGGATTGAAGTATCAAATTAAATTTTCAAAAAATATAAGACATAATGCAATTTTTGACCCAATAAATGCTAAATTTTTCCCCAAATTTGCATTTTGTACCTATAATATTTGACATTTTGCACAAACCTTTGTATCATACCTTATCGAAGCTCCCGAGCGGTCCGCGCCTCACTGACAGCGCTAACCTCTCCTTACGGTTTCGATACTCCCCGCACATCTATTCCCCTAACCTCTCGAGTAACTCGTGGACGCGAGGACCTCGAGCGCTTTGTCCATTGCTTGCAAGATTGGATGCCGCAGTCGGTTTAGGCTCGCTGCACGCCAAGGTCTTGTACCCATATCCATTTGACCCGCTCAGCCCACTCAAGGAGGAAGGCCATGCCCAATTTGTTCAGCCCCTACACACTCAAAGGTGTCACCCTGCGAAACCGCATCGCCATGTCACCCATGACCATGTACCAGTCGGTGGACGGCAAAATGAACGACTATCACCTGATGTACCTCGGGGCGCGGGCAGCGGGCGGCTTCGGCCTCATCTTCCCAGAGCAGGTTGCGATTACACCCGATGGACGCACCAGCACCAAATGCGCGGGCATCTACGACGACACGCAAATTGAGGGCCTCTCGAGGGTCACGTCCATGATTAAGCGCATGGGTGGGGTGGCGGCTATTCAATTGGGCCACACCGGGCGCAAGGGCAGCGCCAAGCCGCCGTGGGAAGGTGGGGCGCAGATTTCCCCTACCGACCCCGAGGGCTGGCAGGTGGTGGGTCCCTCGAGCATCCCCTACGGCGGCGGCCACTCTTACCCCGTCCACGAACTCACCAGGGAAGAAATCAAGGGACTGCACATCAAGTACAGTGAGGCAGCAAAAAGAGCGCTCGAGGCCGGATTCGAGTGGCTCGAGATGCACTATGCACACGGCTATCTGGGTGCGAGCTTCTTCTCGCCGCTGGCCAATCAGCGCACCGACGAGTACGGCGGCAGCCTGGAAAACCGGGTACGCTTTCATCTCGAGGCCCTTGACGCGGTGCGGGAGGTGTGGCCCGAACACCTCCCGCTCACCATGCGGCTCGGCAGCGACGACCACAACCCGGACGGAATCCAGTTTGAAGACGCGATAGTCGCAGTGGGCATGATGAAGGAGCACGGCCTGGATTTGGCCGACCTCAGTTTGGGCTTCAACACGGACGACATTCGCAACCCGCCGTTTGGCGAGGTGGGCTTCATGGTCGAGCGGGCCGCTCGAATCAAGCGTGAGGTGGGCATTCCGGTAGGCGTGAGCTGGAATCTGGGCGTACCCGCCAACGCAGACCGGGTGATTCGGGAAGGCAAAATTGACCTGGTGATGCTGGGACGGCCCGCGCTGGCCAACCCGCACTGGCCGGTGTGGGCTGCGAGGGAACTGAACCACCCCGACCCGTTCTCGCTGGTGCCGGAAGACTGGAGTTGGTGGCTCAAAAACTTCCGGGGCCACGACGCCAGCATCGGGCTACCCCTGCCCGCACCCAAAGACGAACTCGAGCAAATGCTGCTAAGCACTTGACTTTCAGGGGTTTCGGTCCGGTAATGACCGTCCTGAAACGGCTCTCGAGCGCGATTTGGACGGGTTTCAGATTTTGAGTGGGCAAGGCTCGATAGGTGGCGAGGCCCGGAGGGTGTCGTTTTCGCCAAGACAGGGCCGCTCTGACCAAGACAGCAACCTCCCATTTCCTCAATCCCACATGCTCTAAACTCGAGCCATGACCGCCCCAACTCCCACTTCTGCCCGCTTGAAGCTGCGGGCCAGGGCCGCCAGTGCCGGGACCGGGAAGACCACCGCCATTGTAGGCGACGTGCTGCGCTCGCTCGAGGACACCCCGCTGCGCCGAATTGCCGTGGTTACCTTCACTCAGGCGGGAGCTGCCGATTTGCGGCTGCGGCTCGAGGCAGGTCTTAAAACCCTGCTCGAGACCGGCCAGTATTTCGGCTACCGGGTGTATCCCACCCAGAAGCCTAAACTCGAGGCCGCGCTGCTCGAGCTGGGTGGGGCCACCGTGACCACCATTCACGGCTTTTTTCGCAAACTACTCAAGCTGTGCGCCCCAGATTTAGGGCTGGACCCAGACTTTGAAAACACTGACGAACTCGAGTCCGAGGCACTGTTTCGGGACGCGGCAACCCAGGCGCTTTCCGAAGTGGTGTTCAGTGAGACCGGAGCGGGCAAGCGCCTGGTGGCCGAACTCGGCTGGGACGGGGCGCTCGAGGCGTTGCTGGCGCTGCGGTCTTCACGGGCGTATAGCCCCTTGAGTGCGACTGGGCCGCTCGAGACCGACTTGCTGCTGCTTTACACTCGCGTTTCCAGCAGTGCCTGGGCGCGGCAGGGCGGGCGCAGCCTGGACCCGGACGATGTGGAAGAACAAACCCTGCGCCTGCTCGAGTTTCCCGAACTGCTCGAGCGGGTGCGCGGACGCTACACACGTTTGCTGATTGACGAGTTTCAGGACGTGAACCCGGTGCAGGCCCGCATCTTCGAGTGGTTGAACATCCGGCATACACAGATGGTGGGAGACCCCAAACAAAGCATTTACGCTTTTCGCAATGCCGACGTGGACGCTTTCTTGCGGCTTTTCTCGAGCGCTGAGAAACTACCCCAGCTCACCTATTCTTACCGTCACGGTCCCCGGTTAGCCAAGCTGTATTCCGACCTGGCAGACCGCTTTTTTCCAGATTTTGCCGAAGTCGGCATTTACAACGGCGTGGAGGGCAAGGCGAAAGATGGGTTTGAACAACCGCTCGAGTTTGCCCTTCTCGAAGCCCCCAATCTGGACACCGGACGTAGGGCCGAGGCGACTTTTCTGGCACGGCGTTTTCTCGAGCTGAGCGCAAGCTTCGCCTGGAGTGACATGGCGGTGCTGGTCCGAACCCGCTCGAGCCTACCCACGCTGACGGCGGCCCTGCGTGACCACAACATTCCTTTCGTAGTGCAGGGCGGAATCGGCTTTTTTATGCGCCGGGAAGTGAGAGACGCTGCACTTTTATTGAGCGCTCGAGGTCACGCGGCCCGCTGGCTACGCGAAACCCCACGCCGGGAAGAAGAAAGTGTGCTGGCCGCGCTGTGTCAGCTTCCCACGCTGGCCTCACCGCTGCCGGAAAAGGGTCAGGACTGGCTGGACTATCTCGAGGGAACGCCGCGCCTGCAAACGCTGCTGGAGAATATTGCCCGCTCGAGCGCTGAAAGCGCCGCTTTTCTGCGTGAAATGTGGACTCTTTTGCCGCTCGAGGGGGAAACTGGACAAAACAACTTGCAGGGTTTGCTGCGAGAACTCTCCCTGCGTGGCCTGACCGACCCAGCTTCGGCGGCGCGTTTCCTCGAGAGTGCGCGAAATCAGCGTGAATCCGATGAGCCACTGGGGGCGAGTGCGGCGGTGCGGATTCTGACCGTTCACAGTTCCAAGGGCCTCGAGTTCCCCGTCTGTGCGGTCTTCGATTTATCGCGGGAAAGCGGCGGCTCGAGGGGAAAAGTTCTGGTTCA
>JACMOA010000238.1 GCA_014378225.1 Deinococcales bacterium
AGCTTTAGCACGGACATGGTGGACTCCAAAAGGCGAGGGGAGGGGCAGTTATGTAAGAAATAGTATACCGCGCTCGAGGGGGAATAGATTTGAGGGTAACAGAGTGGGAGAGTGAGAAAAGAGCGCCTTCTAATTTTAATAAATGTAAAACAAGACTTGACAATCTGTTAGGTTTGGGTTTACACTTTAGCCAAGCAAGAACATTTGGTGTTTTGCTCGTGCTAGACGTGGTTTTACTGCGTCTTTGCCAACCTATCCCGTCAAAATTCATTCCCTATATTTGGGCCATCCCTCGAGTTGGCTCAGGAGGTTCCCCGTGTCGCAAAGCCTGGAAGAACGTATTCAAAGCTTGCTCGAGGCTGGAAAAATTACCGCCGAGGACGCGGCCCGCCTGCGTGGTGCATCTGAATCGCCCGCCCAACCTGCTCAGCCCTCGAGCTGGGATTCTATGAGTGTGGCTAAAGATAAGGAGGACACTCGAGAGGCCCGATTTCAGAAAGCGCCACCGGAAGCCCCACAAGCCCCTCGAGCGCCGCAACCCCCCGAAGCCCCCGAAGTCCCACAGCGGGGTGTACGGGTGCAAAACTACGTCTACAGCGGCCCGATTCGCAAAGTAATTGTGCAGTCTCGAGCGGGAAACATCGAGGTGGACGGTAGTGGGGAGCGGGTGGAGGTGGAATCCAGCCGAGGAACGTTTGAGGCCACGCTCGAGGGCGATGTTTTAACGCTCCGCAACGGTTTTGACCTCTCGAACTTTCCCAAAGGTATGGATTGGTTGAGTGACCCGTTCAAGGCGTTGCAAGGCATTTTCCCCAGCAATCTGGAAATTTCGCTGCCCAGCGGCATAGAAGTGCTCGAGATTCAGAGTGTGGCGGGCAACATAGAAATTTCTGATGTTCAGGCTCGAGTGATTCTGGATGTGAAGGCCGGAAACATTGAACTGAGCGAACCCACCAGCTTTCAGATTCACTGCACCGCAGGCAATGTGGAGGTGAATGGACGTTTAGCCAACACCGAAAAAAGCAGCATTCACAGCACGGCGGGCAACGTGGAAGTTTCGCTCGAGTATGGTTCTTCGGTGCAGCTCTCGGCTTCTGTGCAGGCTGGAAACATTGAGCTGGACGGCTTTAAAGTCTCTAAGCGAGACAAGCGCATGGTGGGCGAAAGCGTGGAAGCCACCTTGAGCGGCGGGGTTGCGGCGCTCGAGATTCGGGTTCAGGCCGGAAATCTGGAACTCTCGGGGGAAGAATGATTCACGACCTGCCCACCAAGTTTGGTTCTTCAGAAGAAAAACCGCTGGTCACTCGAGTCGAATTCACACACAGCGGCGTAACCGTCGAGGGTCAGTTCCGGCTCAACGAATTTGCGACCCTGGAAAAAAGTTCGCTCGAGTTTCTGCGCCTGTACTTAAAGGTGCGCGGCAATCTCAAAGAGGTAGAACGCGCTCTGGGCCTGTCTTACCCCACGGTTCGCGCCCGTTTTGAAACCTTGCTCAGAGCGCTCGGCCTGGAGACTATTCCTGAAGTTTCTGCGCCGGAAGGCAGCAAAGAAGCCACATTGAGCGCCCTCGAGCGTGGAGAACTCAGCGTTGAGGACGTACTAGCGCGGCTCGAGCAAGGTTAAATCAATTCGTTTGTGAGGTGAACCCATGTTCAATTCAGAGTTACACCATCGTTACACCCTGGAGCGCCTAGAAGATTTGCGCCAACAAGCTGCCCTCAAGCGTCAATTTATCAAATCTCCTTTGCGCCACCGATTGGCAGTATTTTTACACAGCTTGGCTTCCAAACTCGAGGGTTTGGAAGCTCGAGGGGAACTTCAACAGGCGCAGATTTAGACCTGAACCACAGCGACAATGGGTTGGGAATAATCCTGTTCAAAACGGGTTTTTCTCAAGTATTCCTTGAAATTCTTTGCTCAAAACTCACCGCTCATTTTTCACAACAAACTCTTCTCGAGCGCTTCTTGCAACTGCTCGAGCGACCAGTCCAGCGCAGAGGCCAGCGCCCACTGTTCCTGCAAACTTAGCCACAACAGTGCGCCGTTCTCGAGACCCCCCAGGGTTTCCTCACTCAGACTGCTTTGATGGGCTAATTCGCTCAGGGTTAGATTCAGGGCCTTTCGGCGTGGCTCGAGCTGAGGTTTTTCTGGTAAGGCCCAGCCCTGCGCGTCGGTAAGAATACTCAGAGAGTCCGAACTCGAGGACAGCTCACCCAAAGAGGGCAAACGAATATGCTCGAGCGTGGGTTCAAAGAGGGGTGTCTGTGGGGTTTTCCCCTCGAGCGGTACGGGTTCGGAAGCAAAGGCGCTCGAGAGCCAGCTCAACACCTCACGGCTTTCTTCGGAAGGTGGTGGTGTTGACTCGAGCAGGTTCTTCAGGCGGTCTCGCAAGGCACTTTTGCCCAGAAGCTGCGCGTAATAATGGGTCACGGCCTGCTCGAGTAGTGCAGAGTCCTCACTTCCAGACACTTTTTTCAGGTCCAAAAGCAGAGCGCGGGCCGCAGGGCTGAGGCGAATTCCGGGTGTGGCTCGAGTGTCCTGGGACATGCTTTCAGTGTAACCGGGCGGCGGCTCGAGCGGATAGATGGCGTGAATCTATTAAGATTCGGCTCGAGCACGTTTCTCAACTAATTAGGATTCAAAAGCGGCGGCGGAACCCGCTTGGCTTCCCTGAATTCGATGTTTTCCCACTCGCCCTCTTCAATAATCTCGAGTGCAGGGTTCAGGGCCTGAAAGTGCGCTACCACTGCCCCCACCAAATCGTCGGGGGTACTAGCCGCACTGGTGATGCCCACATTCAAAACCCCACCGAGGTCCAGCGTTTTCAAATCTTCTACCGTTTCGAGCCGAAAAGCCCTTCCCGTGAGCGAAGCCGCTAGCTCGAGCAGTCTCATTCCATTGCTCGAGTGGGTACTGGTGAGCACTAAAAAAGCGTCTACGTGGGGCGCGATGTTTTTCACTGCGTCCTGGCGGTTTTTGGTGGCGTAACACAAATCCTCGGACGGCGGAATGACCATTTGTGGAAAACGAGCTTTGAGGATGTCCACCGTTTTGCGGGTATCGTCCACGCTCAGGGTGGTTTGAGTCAGCACCACTAGCTTTGCAGGGTCTGGCACAGTCACGGTAAACGGGTCGGCCAATCCTTCGCCCGTTTTGCCCAGCACGCCCACCACAGTAGTGGCTTCGGGTGCTTCGCCATAAGTACCAATCACTTCCTGATGGTGCGCCGAATCCCCAATGAGTAAGATGTGATAGCCCTCCCTGGCGTACTTTTTGGCTTCGGTGTGAACTTTAGTGACCAATGGACAGGTGGCGCCAATGGTGTAGAGCTGAAGTTCTGCTGCTCGAGCGCGAACCCTCGGGCTGACCCCGTGGGCGCTGAACACCACCGTATCGCCCCCGTGAGGCAAGGTTTCTAGGGTCTCAAGGGATTCTACAAAATGAACGTTATGATGGTGCTCGAGCCTCTCTACCACGGTGTGATTGTGAACGATGGAGTGATAAACCGTGAGCGGCGTGCTCTGCCGTGCAGCGGCCTTCTCGACGGCGGAAATGGCCATCACCACCCCGGCACAAAAACCCCTGGGTTTAGCAAGGTAAAGCTTACAAACAAGCGGCGCAGTCATGGCCCGAGTTTAACGGCTTCTCTCGAGCGTGTCGGTAAGGTGGGTTGGAGTGAGAGTTCCGGTTGGTAATGCAATCGGTTACACCCGTTCAACTTTGGGGCGGAGTAATTTAAATTTTTGAGCGGCGAGTTTGCTTTTCAAGTTTGCTTTTCAAGATCGGAAAAATTTGTGTGGTGACGACTCGAGCCAGAACGTTAATGCCCAAGATTCAGACAGCCGTTTCACTGCCCCGGTGATAGGCCAGCAGGTTGCACCACTCGAACACCAGGTCAGGGCGCTCAAAGGGGAGTGCTCCGTAAGTGCGAGCAAACTCGAGCTTGGCAGATTCCGAGGCACGGCCTGCACGCTCAGGAAGGTGGATGGGAACCCGCACTTCTACTTTGGTTTTCTTGAACTCGAGCAGGTCGCTGTACTGCCACACTTTACCTTTGCCTTCGCGTCTTGCGGTAAAGCCGTGCGCCGCAGCCAATCGGTAAAAAGTGGCGACGCTAATTTGAAGCAGTTCAGCCGCTTGACTGTAAGAAAGCCAGCCGTGAGTCTGGGTGACATGAGCTTGGGGAGGGTGGGGGTCGGAGGTCAGTTGTAGGATGGATTTGGTCATGGGTTCACACTCGAGCTTTATTTAAGCTTA
>JACMOA010000239.1 GCA_014378225.1 Deinococcales bacterium
ACGCTCCTTCGCTGGCTCGAGCAGATTTAGGGGTGGCCGTGGCCAGTGGCACAGATGTGGCCATCGAGAGCGCAGACGTAGTGCTGATGAAAAACGACTTGAGCAAACTGACGGGCGCGGTGAAACTGGCTAAAGACGCACGGCGCACGGTGATTCTGAACCTCGGCTTTGCCTTTGGCGTCATCCTTTTGACGGCCCCACTCGCCATTTTGGGAAGTGTGCCACTTCCTTTAGGAGTGATTTTGCACGAAGGGGGTACGGTTTTTGTGGTGTTTATGGGTTTGCGATTGCTGGGGCATCGGTTGTAGTTTGAGAGTGAGTGGGGGTAATGGGTTTTCAGTTATAAGTATCAGTAACTGGCGTAGGTCGTTTCAACCCGCTTCCGAGAATGTAGAACGGAGAACCAGGGTCCCACACGTCTTTCGCTCACAACTCATTACCACTTCTGACAGAAGCCCACTCACGCTCGAGCGGAAACTCCCCTTGTGGCGGAGGCAACTACGCTGCGGGCTGCGCGGTGCAGTAAGACTTTTTCTTCGGCTTGCCAGCCTAGTACGGTGGAAGGGCGCACCACACACAGCACCCAGGTTTGGCCCCCCGCGCTCCGCACTGGCTCGAGCGCCATTTCTCCTACCCCTTCACCCCAACCCATCCCCTCGAGCAAATCCAGCGCGTGCGTGTAATACGCTTCATTCCGCTGAATCAGCGCTTCATGAAAGGCCGTGCCAGAAGTAAACAAGCGCAGAATATCCGGCTGCTGCTCGAGGTTGTTGGTTCCTTCGCCCCAGGCGTGACCAGGGCGTAATCTCCCAACCTCGAGTTCAAAAAGCAACACGGTTTTGGCTCCAAGCTGACGGCCCAGATGCGAAAACGTGTGATGCACAATTTCAACCGGGTCTCTTAGCCCTAAAAGTCCTTCAGTGAGGCGCAACAACATTTCGCGCCGCTCGAGTTCGGCGTGTAGAACGCTCAAGTCTCCACTGAATAGCTCGAGCGCTGGGGTTTTACTGCCGTCCCGTTTCAATGGACAGGGCGTATCCGACCCGATTTGATGGCCTTCTCCGGGCACTCCTGCCCGAATTCCGCGCATCAGTTGCTGGGTTTCCTCGGGCGGGGACTCGCCCAACTGGGTTTGCAATACTCGAGCGTAGCGGTGATATTGCTCGGTGGCGGCAGCCTTGCCCCGCACCATCGAGAGGCAGGCGAACAGTTCTTGTTGATGGTGTTCACCCAGAAAAGGGTCGGTTTCGGCAGCCAGGGTCAGGTCTTCAATGGCGGCTTCGCACATCAGCGAGTCGCAGTTCAGACCCGCCCGCTCGAGCCGCGCCCGCACATAGCCGGAGCGGTGTTCCTCTCGAGCTTCGAGCGCCCACTCGGTATTGAAACCCGGCAGATAATCACCCCGGTAAGCCTGTATCGCGTGGTCCAGCCCTGCCCGCCGTAGGAAGGCGTCCGTTCCGCTCAAACCCTGCTCGAGTCCGTCATAAAAGCTGTATACATCGCTCGAGGACAGTACTTCCGGGGACAGGTGATAGCGCCCGTGATGCTCGAGCAGGGAATCTGCTGCACTCAGTGCGGTTCTCAGGCGGTGAACCGTGACCCGAAAACGGTTGTAGCTCGAGGATTCAGGGGGCAGTTTCCACAGGGTCTCCAGAATCTCTTCTTTGGAACGGCCCTCAGGGTAGGAGAGCAGGTAAAACAGCAGGTCTCGCGCCGACTGCGAAGAAAAATGAACCTCCTGACCGTCACGTTGTACCGACCAGTGGCCCAGCGTTTGGATATGTAGTGCCATGTGCGACCCCATTGGTGAATATTGAGTAAATTTGACTCTGTATATCGAATGGGAATCAGGATTGAAGGGGAACCGGGTTAAAAATTTTGGTGGGTAAAGTGGATTGAAAAATAGTTTTTTGTACTCTCGAGCCGTCGAAAAAGTATTCTTAAAAAGTACCAAAGCCGATACATTTATAACAACCCTACCTTTTCGGTGGAGCGAATGGGTCAGCATTAGATGAATTTGTAGGAGCGCTTGAACACCGTTTTTGTCGAATACGGTGTTCCTCGAGCGTAGCGTCAGGGTTTGCTTGAGCTGCCAGAGAGCAAGCTCACAGCAGACTGTAAACGGGCCGCATAACCGTAAGGTTCAATCAGCAAAGGGATAAGTTGAACCGGAATGTGGCTGTGCGCGGCCACCTCCTGAGAAACTGACCCCAGTTTACCCTCGCCCAGAGATGCCCCGGTCTGGGTTCCCATCACAATCAGGTCTACACCCTC
>JACMOA010000029.1 GCA_014378225.1 Deinococcales bacterium
AAAAATTAGTTTTACAGCTAGGTACCTGCATCAAATAAATCAAAGTCATAATCATGGATGATTTTAGTAAAAAGTTATATAGTGTTTTTACTGAGTACCTCGCCCACGTTTCACAACTTGAGTCACCACCCTCCGCTTCTGCTCGAGCTAGTGGAGACTGTTTGGCCCTCGAGCGTGAATCGGGTGCATAAGCTTGACGCATAATGTATACGGTGATATCTTATTGTTATCAGCGTCCCAAACGGGGCGCGTTTTTCATTTCTGCTCGAGCCTGTGCTTCTGGAGCCATTCTGAGGTTTTGGCGCTCGAGAAGCTGGGTTTTCCCCTGCTTTTTGTGCCGTGCTACACTCGAGCCATGACCGACACCGCTCGAGAGTTGCCGTTCACCGAAACTGAATATCTGGCCTTTGACCGTGAATCCGAGGTGCGTCACGAGTTTAATGATGGCGTTTTGTGGGCCATGTCAGGCGGTAAAATCAAACACAATGACATCGCCTTCAACATCACAGCTATCCTCAAAGAAGCGGCACGCCCACGCGGTTGCCGGGTGACGATGGAGAACATCAAGGTTCGTGCCGGACGCGCCTACTTCCTTCCCGATGTGGCCGTAACCTGCGAACCCCGTAGCGGGGAAGACGATATTCTCGAGCACCCCTGTGCGCTGTTCGAGGTGCTCTCTCCCAGTACCGAAACCAGAGACCGTACCCTCAAGCTCGAGGCGTACACCAGAACTATCTCCTCGCTCGAGCAATACGCTCTGGTCTCGAGCGAACGGCGCTATGTAGAGCTTTACACCCGTGCCGGGAGTGGATTGTGGACCTATCAAAGCTTCGCACAAGGGGAAGAGTTTACCGTGTCCTGTCTGCAAACGACACTTTCGCTCGAGCAGATTTACCGCTTCGTGGACTTGAAGGCTGAGCCGGATGAATAAGCTTGACGCATAATGTATACGATGATATTCTGTTCTTATCAGCGTCCCTAACGGGGCGTGTTTTTCATTTCCGCCCGAGCCTGTGCCTCAAATCTATGCTCAGGGCTGGGCGTTGAAATAAAGCATGATGCGGTTCAGCAGTTCCACCTCGTCCTTGCTGAGCACGTTGTCCGCGTTACACCGCTCGAGGGCCTGACTGTAGATTTCACGCCGCAGGCTTCTAACTTCTTCTACACTCAACCCCAGTTTCACTCGAGCGTCACGCAGACCTTTCATCTCGGTACGGGTCAGTTGGTCATCCTCGAGCGCTTCCAGAATCAGGGCTTTCATCTGCTCGAGCCGCTCAGTGGTGGGTGCGGTCAGGGGTAGGGTGGTTTCAAAGATGTCGGCCATAGGGACAGGGTACAGGTTCCGTGGCTTTGGCTTCGTTTCTGGGGTTTCGATTGGGGTCCGCACTCCACACACTCGAGCGGTCTGGCCCGATAGGCGGATAAGCCCGTTAGGGGCTGTTCTATCCAAGACGCGAGCAGGCCCGCTAGGTGCCGTTCTGCTCAAGACAGTGCCGCCTAGACCAAGACAGCGTCCCCAACTAAAACCCGCTAAACTCGAGCTAATCCCATGTCTAACCCCAGGCCAGACCCCTTCACCGCCCCGCTCGAGTACGCGCCCAGAAGCGCCTGGAACCGTGAGTGTACCGCCTGTGGTGCGTGTTGTTCTGCCCCGGATATAACAGCCCTCGAGAAGCCGCTGGGTGTGCCGTGTGTTCATCTGGACGCGGGCTGTTTATGCCAGATTTATCTACAAAGGCCGCAGGTGTGCCGCAACTACGACCCGGATTGGGTCTGCGGTGAGGTTGCGCCGCTTCCCACGCTCGAGGGCCGGATAGGTAAATTCCTCGAGATTTACGGTTTGCTGGAAGAATTGCGCCACTAAACTACTGTAAAAACAGATTTTTCTACTCGAGGGTTTGCGCTTGAACGGGTCTCGGTAGGTGGGTCTCTATACGTGCTCAAGCCACCTGCTACACTAGCGCCTTATGGCACGCGTGACACTCAAGAATCCCAAAGAAATCGAAGGTCTCAAGAAAGCCGGTGAACTGGTGGCTGAAACCTTTAAATTACTCGCTCCACACATGAAACCCGGTATCAGTCTGCTCGAGCTGGATAAAATTGCTGAGGATTACATTCGCTCCAAAGGCGCTAAACCCGCCTACAAGGGCTACAAAGCCAAATTTGCCCGCACCGCGTTTCCGGCTACGCTATGTATCTCGGTCAACGACCAGATTTGTCACGGTATTCCCAATACCCGTACCCTCAAGGATGGCGATATCGTAGGCGTAGACATCGGGGTTTTCCTGAACGGCTGGGCTGGAGACGCCTGCTTTACCTACGCGGTGGGCAATATTTCCTTTGAGGCGCAAAAACTGCTCGAGACGGCCAAGAAATCCATGTACGCGGGTATCGAGCAGGTGAAGCCGGGCGCACGTCTGGGCGACATCGGCGCAGCCATTCAGGGCGTAGCCGAAGGACAAGGTTTCAGCGTGGTGCGCGAACTGGGTGGTCACGGCCTGGGCCGCAAAATCCACGAGGACGAGCCGCACGTCAACCATTTTGGCAAGGCTGGAACTGGAATGAAGCTACAAAAAGGCATGGTCTTCACCATCGAACCCATGATTAATCAGGGCAAGCCCGCCATCCGCAACATGCCAGACGGCTGGACCATCGTCACCGAGGACGGCAAGCTGAGCGCTCAGTTTGAACACACCGTGGTGGTTACGAGCACGGGCTACGAGATTCTGACGCCCTGGGAGTGAGGGCTGTGCTCGAGGGCTGAAACGCTCTTCTCTCGAGCGGATAAGAGAAGGTGCGGGGGTGCAGGGGGAACCCTTTTGACTCGAGCAAATAATCCTTTTTTTCCCTATCCCCCCGCTCCCCATCTCCCTACATTCTCAAGCGCCAAAAACAGACCCTCGAGCGCCCATCCCCAAAACCTCCCTAAATCCTTCACCTATCCCTCACACCCAAGTTCCCTGTACCCTGTACCCCATGACCGAACCCACCCGAACCCCGGAACGCGCCAGTCAAAGCACGAGTCTGCCGCTTCCGCTCGAGCAGTTGCTTCCGGTGAAATCCTGGCTCGAGGTGTTGAAACTGCCGTTGATGCGCTGGACCCTGCTTTTCGGTCTGGCTCCACTCGCGGTGGCTTTTTTCTTCAGCAATAACATTGACGTGAATGTGGCCGCTCGAGTGGTAGGGTTTTATTTTGCCGTGCTGTGGGGCTATATCCTGATGAATTTGCTAGGTTTTTTCAACGTCAAGGCCCGTAATATTCTGGTTCCGGTCATTTTTACGCCCATTGTGGGCATTTTTCTGGTGCTGTTGCTGCAACAGTTTCCCGGCTTCAGCCAGCTTTATCAGGTTACAGACGTGGGCTTTGACCCGCTACGCCTGATTGGGTTTGTGGCCGGGGTGGGCGTGCTCGAGGAGACGGTTAAGATTCTCCCGATTTTGTGGCTGTGTTACATTGTCAAAGAAATTTTCACCGCCAAAGAAGCGTCTTTTTACGCTGCCGTGAGTGGCTTGGCTTTTGGAGTTGCTGAATCTGCCAGTTATCTCACCGCCTACGACCCTGAGACAACGAATTTCTCGAGCGGACAGTACGTGATTCTTCAGTTTATCCGCCTGATTACCCTGCCACTGCTGCACGCTGCTTTTTCAGGATTGGTGGGCTATTACGTAGGACTCGGCATCTCGAGGCCGCGTAGTCGCCGTGCGCTGGTGATTTTTGGGGTGGTGGCAGTGGCACTGATTCACGGCCTGTACAATTTTTTCGACGGCTGGCCCAGCTTGCTGATTGCTGGGTTTGCGATTGTGGCTTTTGTGGGGACAGCGCGTAGGGCGGATGCAGAGCTGATGCGTTAGATTCAACGGCGGTAAGTGGGAGGTGGAAAGCAGAAAGCAAAGGGCTAAATGCTCGGGGTTTGAAACGGGTCAGCGTTGGACGTTAGGCGTTTGCAAGCGGCGCAAGCCGCCTAGAGTCTCGGGCGTTCTCATATTTTTCTAGTGTACACCGCCTAAAATCGGCAACCATGACCCTTACAGCACCTTCAAAACTGACCTTCCAACAAAAGCTCGAGAACTACGCAGAGCTGGCCATCAAGATTGGCGTGGGCCTCAAACCTGGTCAGCGCTTACTCATTGGTGCAGACGTAGAAAACGCCGCGCTGGTGCGGCTGGTGGCCCAGAAAGCTTACGACGCGGGCGCACGGCTGGTGGAAGCCCACTGGGAAGACGACGCCCTCACCCTGGCCCGCCTGAAAAATGCTCCTCTGGAGTCGCTCGAGGAGGCGGTTCACGTCCAAACCTTTGCCCTGAACGATGTGGCCGAGCACGAAGACGCGATTCTCTGGATGCGCTCCACCGACCCGGATTTGCTGAGCGACATAGACCCCAGCCGGGTCAACACCGCCCAGACCGCCATGATGAAAGCTCGAGCGCCGTATTACGGCAAGGTGATGGTCAATGCGCTCAACTGGTGCGTGATTGCGCCGCCTTCAAAAGCCTGGGCGCAGTGCATCTATCCCCACCTGACCCCCGAGTCCGCGCTCGAGCAGATGTGGGAAGACAACTTTAAAATTGTGCGGGCCGACCTGGAAAATCCGCTTGAGGCGTGGAAAGAGCACAACGCAGGTTTACGCAAAGTGCGCGAATATCTGACCGCCAAGCAATACACCGCCCTCGAGTTCAAGGGTGGCGGCACCGACCTCAGC
>JACMOA010000240.1 GCA_014378225.1 Deinococcales bacterium
TAAAATTGCGGCTCACAACTTCGTCCGCTGGCTCGGTCTCTGACCCCCTAGCATCCGACGTACACAATCAGAATCCGTATTCAAAGGTCTCCAGCAGCCACGCCTACACCTTTGCGCCATCCCAGAGCACGCCCTGGTCAAAGTCAACGCGAATGGCTTGCGCTAGTAGCAACATCTGAGCATCACTGAGCAGCTGCGGTGCTCCCGGATTGGTGTGGCGCAGGTCGCGCAATCCCGCCAGACCCTGTGCGTTGTAACGCTCAATGGCTTTGCAGTACGCCGGGTCGCTACAGCGCGTCACCGCACGCACCTCGGCCTTACACTTTCCTTCGGTCACAAAGCAATGAGCTGGATACGACGCCGTTGTACCGCACAGGTGCTGCGCTTGAACGCTTGCCACAACACCTCAGCGCTATCCTGAACCTTTAACACCAACGCTTGACTCATGCCCTACTTTACTGAATTTATCGAAATCCATATTATTCATTTAAACGTGGGTCTTTGGGATGGACCGCAAACACTCCGCCCCAGGAACGGTACACGCTGCGGGTTTCGTCCCATTTTACTTTTCCACTCGCGTACTCAATGCGGCGGGCAATCTTGACATTCATACCCGACGCGGGCATATCTATCCTTTCAGCCTTTCCCAGCTCGAGCTTGGGGTCCGGCATAAACCCCGGTGGGCGGGCGGGAATCCGCTTGCTGATGACTGGACTAGAAACCGTCACGGTGCGGTCTGGCGTGTTGCCAAACAAATCAAAGTTCAAGGTTTGGTCCTTCAAGTCCCAGGATGCCTGTATCAAAAGGGGTCCTGAAGTGTCATTGCGAAAACGCAAGTTTAGATTGGGCGCGTACACCGTGGCCTCAAACCCGGTGGGGTCGTAGTAGGCTACTGCGTGTGAGTGGGCGTGGCGCTCGAGAATGCGTAAACCTGCCCCATAAGCGGCCCGAAACACCGTGGTGCTCACCTGACAGATTCCGCCCCCGTCCTCGAGCGTCAAGTTGGTTCCCGAAATAACGTATCCCGGTAGAAAACCCCGCGCTTGACTGATGCGTCCTATGAATTGATTAAAATTAAAATCCTGACCCTGCTCGAGCCACAAACCATCGAGTTTGCTACTGCCCACTCGGATATTGTGAACCCGAAAATCTGGGCTGCCGAGAAAGCTGGATTGACCAGACGCAAGATGAGCGAAGACCTTCGCTTCCAGTAGTCCTCGAGCACTGCGCTGTGGCGCTGTGAGATTTAGGTCCACCGATACCCGAGTAGTTTGATTCTCGAGCGCCTCGAGCAAGCGTTTTTCGGTGCTGGCGCGGTTCACGGTCCAGCCGGTTTGACCCCTGGCCACCCACTCTTTTCCTTCTTTCTTGAAGCGGGCGTTCTGGGGTGTCCGGGCCTCGAGCTGGGAATAAATGCGCTCGAGTTCAGATTTCAGTGGCTCGAGCGACTTGTTCTCACGGGCAAGCTGCACTCCCTCTGACTCGAGGTCAAAACTCCGGTTCAGGTATTCCCGCTCGAGCTTTCCCCCCCGCAAAACGGGTTCGGGAACCGTGACCCGCAGGCTCAGTTTGGGAAGAGAGTTGGTTTCTAAAATGGAGGCTCGAGCTTTATCAAGCGTAGAAGAGTTGGGCGCTGGCAGGGTAGCTTGCTCCTGCGAACTCGAGGGTGAGTTGAGGTTGGGTGGCATGTGGGCTGCTACGGAAATCAAGGTCACCAAAATTCCAGAAAGAAGCAGGCCAACGGTGATCTCGAGCGGTTTTAAGGGCATAGTTTAAGTTAGATAGCATAGAGGGAGAGCACAAACCGCGTGTTCTCCCTCGAGTAAAAGTAGAAAAAGTTTAGTTGCTGGGGGGCAGCAATACGCTATCAATCACATGGATGATGCCGTTACTGGCCTTTACATCGGCAGCAGTGACGGTTGCGTCGTTAATCATGACCATTCCACCGCTCACGGCCACTTTGACGTTGGCACCGTTCACCGTTTTGGCACTCTTAATTTTCATTACTTGAGCAGCGGTAACGCGGCCCGGTACAACGTGATACAAAAGCACGGCTTTGAGTGCTTTAGGGTCGTTGAGCAAACCGTTGAGGGTGTCTGGGTCTACTTTAGCAAACGCAGCGTTGGTAGGTGCAAACACCGTAAAGGGGCCGGGGCTGCTGAGAGTCTCGACCAAGCCTGCGGCCTGAACTGCTGTGAGCAAGGTGCTGAAGTTAGGGTCGTTGGAAACAATGCCCGCAATAGTGCTTCCACCGGGCATCATTGCACCGCCGCCTGCCAGTGCGCCTGTGGTGAGCAGTGTGGCCATACCCATTAATGCAGTCCATTTTTTCATAAGTTCTCCTCTAAACAGTTGCGTCCAGCTCGAGGATTTTTTGTTACACTCGAGTGGTTGAAACAGATAAAAACAGCTAGTCAGAAGTCACATAGAGTTGTAAGGACTTCCCTTTGCTGATGTTTAGAGTAGGTTAGAAAACGTGCCTATTGCGTATCCGGCTATACAAAAATTGAGTATGCAGTTTTACAATATGGAGTGTAAATTAAGCCTCGAGCCAATTTATGCGACGTTGGCTAGAGAAGGGAATGAACGATGAAGTGCGCTCAAGCGAATTCCCTACTTTTTAAACCCGCTCGAGCGCTTGATAGGGTTCTGGCGGAAGCTGCATCCGAATATCGTCTCCCAGATGCACCGTTCCACTTTTCAAGACAATAGCCATAATTCCCGCCTTACGCACTACTTTGCCCTCTCCATCGCGGCCCAACACCGCCGTCAGCAATCCCGGCTGAAAAGCATCAATCTGGGCGCAGGGATTTCGCAGTCCCGTCACCTCGAGCACAGATTCAGCGCCCAGATAAAGCAGGGTTCCCTTTGGCAAACTCAGCAACTCGAGACCGCGTGTGGTGATGTTTTCGCCCATCTGACCGGGTGCAACCTGAAATCCTTTGGCGCTTAACTCCTCGAGCAACTCAAAGTGAATCAGGTGAACCTGACGCAGATTGGGCTGGGTCGGGTCTGCTGCCACCCTCGAGCGGTGTTGCACCGTCACCCCCAAGTGTGCGTCTCCCTGCACACCCAGACCCTCGAGCAGTTGAATCCATTCTCGAGCGTCTTTGCTGAAGTTGTGGGTTCCGCTCGAGCTGACGGATACTACTTTTCCTATCATCACCTCTCCCCGAACGCGAATCAAAATTTAA
>JACMOA010000241.1 GCA_014378225.1 Deinococcales bacterium
CGTCTTGAGCAGAACAGCACGTCTTGGGATAAGCGGCACGTCTCGGCGAGAACAGCACTTATCGGGCCTCGCCGCCTATCGGGCCATCCCGCTTAACGAGCCTGCTCGCGGGTCTTTAGTAATTGGAATTTGGTTGGTTTGCTCTCGAGGTTCCACCCCAAACCGACCAGGAACCAAAAACCAAAAACCTGCCAGAGGCGTGCTGTTCTCACCCTCCCACCCTCCTACCCTCCTACCCTCCTACCCTCCTACCCTCGAGCGCCCAAACACGAGCAAACCATGAGCTGGCGTCGTTCCATCAATAAAGTAGGCCAAACCCATCCCAAAGCCGCCAGAGCTGCCAAGTGGCTCAGCAGCAACATGGGGGTCAAGCGCTATATCACCATTTTGTTCGTCTCGATGGTGACCCTGATGCTTGGGTTTGTACACTTCGTATGGACCGGTTCCCTGCGCTGGGTAGCTACCAGTTGGATTCTGTTTTTCAACCGCTTCACCGACCCCGCCATCATGCCGCTGTGGGCGGTGGGCCTCACCGTGATGATTCTGTCACTGGCTGCCGCCATCTGGAGCATCATCATGCTCAACCGTAGTGTGCTGCGCTCGAGCGGAGTGGCGCTCGAAGACGTGGCAGACCGTATTTATGCCTCCAGGGTTCTGGGGCGTGGACCCCGAATCGTGGCGATTGGCGGCGGAACAGGCTTGTCTAACCTGCTCAGTGGCCTCAAGCAGTACAGCAGCAACATCACCGCGCTGGTGGCGGTCACAGACGACGGCGGCTCGAGCGGGAAACTACGCAAGGACCTGGGCATGATTGCGCCCGGAGACCTGACCGATTGTTACGCCGCACTCTCGGATTCTCCGGTACTGGCAAAGCTGTTGCTGCACCGCTTTGCACGCGGTGAGGGACTCGAGGGCCACACTTTCGGCAACCTTCTGCTGGCTACTCTCTCAGAAGAGCGTGGCACGCTCGAGGACGCGATTCAGGACGTGAATCAGGTGTTGCGAGTGCGGGGTCAGGTGCTGCCCGCCACTTTCGATAGTGCGCTGCTGGTGGCGCAGCTCGAGGATGGGTCCGAGATTTTTGGTGAAAGCAAACTCAGCACTGAACGCCAGGGGCGGCGGGTGGACCGCATGAGATTGATTCCGCCAGACGTGCGAACGCTGCCCCAGGTGCTCGAGGCGCTCGAGAAAGCAGACGTCATCATCATTGGTCCAGGAAGCCTGCTGACCTCTCTGATTCCGGCCATTCTGGTTCCCGAGGTGGCAGTGGCCCTTCGGCGCTCGAGTGCTCCGCTTATCATGGTGGCCAATTTGTTTTCGGAAGTAGGAGAAACCGACGGGCTGGACCTCGAGGGCCATCACCGAATGCTGGAAGAGCATCTGGGCCGCTCCGCCGACTGGGTGCTGGTCAACTCGAGTCCGGTGGACGTTCGCACCCTGACCCGTTACCGCGCTGAAGGAGCCAGTTTGCTCACTGAAGAAGGGGCCTCGAGCAATTTCCGGGTGCGTTTGCGTTACGCCCCACTGCTCGAGGGTGGGGGTCAGCACGAGCCGCAGCTTCTGGCTAAAGCGCTGGTGGACTTGATTCCTCGAGCGGGCTTGTTGGGTCTGGGAGGACGTGACCTCGAGCGGGAGAAGGTAGAGGCGTAAGCAAAGAGGCGTAAGCAAAGAGGCGTAGGCAAGCACAAGCAAACGTAAAAACAGGGCAATCTCTTGTGGTTGCCCTCGAGTATCTATCCTTTGAGGCTATTGCTCGGTTTCTTGGCCTTCGGTTTCTCCTCTGGCAAAAGCTGTGCAGGGCGCTCGAGCAGTTCTCTATCGGGTTCAATTCTGCTAGAGAAACTGTTATTGCCATTGCGGGCGTCAAATTTTGCAGCAACCTCGAGCAAATCTGTCCTAATCTGATTCTCGAGCGTATCTAGTCCGTACTCACCGTTTTTTTGAAAATAGGAGAAATCACAGTCTAAACGAAGTTTTAGGGTGTTTTCACCGCTCGAGCGCAGACGGGCAAACAAGGGCAGTGTGGCACGCAAAAACACATAGCGGCCATTCAGGTCTCTGGTGCGGTAGGCCCACGGAAGGTGCTTCTCGAGCAGGTTTAGTGCCGCAGTCAAATCTCCCAGATAACCCAGAAACTCGAGGTGCTGGGCGATAAAAGCTACCGAACCCTCGTCTTTCATCAGCTTGGGGTAATCGCGGTGGTGCTTGGCAGCATCCTTGATTTTGCCCAACCTTAGTAGTGGCAGGAGTAACTTGGCGTGGGTAGCGTTAGGAACGCGGTTGCAGGTTGGGGCGTAACGCACCAACAAGGGCGCAGCGGCCTGAAGTGTTGCCGCATCATCACCCAAAAATCCCTGATAGTTAACTTCTGATTGAAGCTGACAGGCCCTACAATCCAGGTCAGAGGCTCGGTTAAAGTGCCGGAACTCCTTGTGAGCGGCCTCGGCCTCGAGTGTGTCACTCCGGTGAAGGGCTAGCCGCAGGCGGTATTCATAGTAGGTGCCGAGGGGTTGATTGCTGCGCTCGAGCCGACTCCTGAAATCGGCAAAGGCAGCTTCAATGCGGGGCAGGGAAATCTCGGGAAAACCCATCATGCTCATCAGCACGCGTTTATAGCTCCACATCAGACTGTGTTCCCAATACGCAAATCGCTCTGGGTCAGCATCGAACTGAGCCAGACACCAGGAAAAAGCCACCAGCTCGATTTCGGGGCGGCCCCACACACTGGCTGCGTTTACCAAATCGTCGCGCACATCAAAAGCGGTCTCGAGGTCTCCCACGGTATCCGCTAGCCGCACAGCTTGCTCGAGCAGCTCGATTTTTGCGTCGCCGTCGGGCATATCGTAGGCCCGCTCTCGCAACTCTTTCAGGGCTTCTTGCGGGTCAAAAGTGGTCATGCTTTTCCCTTCCAGTTGTTGAGTTTGGCGCTGAATTTATTTGATTTGATGGAAACGGCAGGAATGCGCTCGAGCAAATCGGGGTCCAGAGTTAGTTGGCTCGAGAAGTAAGCGTTCCCATTGCGGGCATCGAACTGTGTGGCCAAATCCTCAAGTTGAGTTTTAAACCAACCCTCGAGCGCGTCCAGCGTGTGTCCTTCGGGTCCGCCCTCGAGTGGAAAGCCTTGTGGAGCGCGAAAAGGAAAGAGGGTCTGGCCCGCTACGCGCAGACGCGCAAACAGCGGCAGGGTGCTGCGAAAAAAGCCGAAACGCCCCATCAGGTGGGCGCTTTCCAGCGCCCACGGTAAATGTTTCTCGAGCAGTTTGAATGCCGCCTCGAGATTGTGGGTCAGGGCCAGAAAACTCAGATGGTCGCCGCAGGTGCTCAGAAAACTGGGATTGCTTTGCACCAGGGCGTAACCCCGAACGTGCGCGTCCATCGCCTCCTCAAGCTGTCCAGTTCTCAAGAGTGGCTCGAGCACGCTTCCCAGCGTGGTGTGTGGCACTTCTGCACAGCGCTCAAAGCCACTCAGGATGGGTTTTGCGGCTTTGAGCGCCTCCAAATACTGTCCCATTCCCACCCAGTAATCGGTCAGGAACTGGGCTTCACAGGCGCTGCAATCGCTCATATCGTCTTTTCTGGCCCGTAGCCACTGGGTGCGCCAAGCTTCGGTTTGCTCGAGCTGTCCAGTAAAAAAAGCGTACTTCCAGCGAAAGTACAGCACCGTCCGCAGGCTGTAACCCCCGCGCTCGAGCCGACTTTCAAAATCCGCGAAGGCGGCCTCAATCTGGGTGCGGCTGATGTTGGGAAACTCCCATAGGCTGTTAATCACCCATTTGTAGTGCCATAACAGGTCGTATTCGTCGGCTTCGAGTTCTTCCCGTCCAGAAGAAGGACCGTATTTGTCCCAGGCCGCCAGTTGCCACGCAAAAGCCACCAGGGTTTTTTCGGGGTGTCCACCCATTGTGGCCGCACCCGTCAGCTCTTGGCGTGCCTCAAATCCAGCCTGTACATCACCCAGCGAGTCGGCCAGGTCCACCGCACGCTCGAGCAACTCGAGCTTTTGCGCCGCTCCATAAGGCAAGGCTTCGGCCTGGTCCATCAAGCTTTCTACGGTTTCAGCGTTTTCGGTGTTGTGGGTAGATTTCGTCATGATTTACCTATCTTCTGCTATTTTTCCTGGCAAACGTCCGCTCCGAAAAGTGCGTTTGAGCTAGAATCCTTTTCTGCCGTCTAAAATCTGAGGCCAGAGGTCTGAAATCTGTGAATCTAGTGCAGCTCCCGACTCACCTCGCTCACCTTCAGACTCAAGTCAATCAATTGTCCCAATCCAGCAGTCAGCGTGTTGAGTTCCCGGCTCGAGAGTGGATGTTGAGCCAGCAACAGGGCCTGCACATAAAGCACCTCGAGTACGCACTTCACGCGGGCTTCGTCGGACAGATTCACAAGGCGGTCTGGCCCGTGAGGTGCCGTAGTTAAACCAAGACAGCGGCGAATCAGGGGATTGGACATATTCAGGTAAATCAGGCCCACCTTCCCACCTGAGCTTTTACCCAGATTTGAAGGTTTTATACTCTCGAGCACGCCGGAAAATAAATCCCCCGCCACTTCCTGCGCGGCCTCGAGCGTGCGAACAAAGCGCTGCTGGGCGCTGGTCACGAACAGCGCGGGCAGCTCAATCGGTTTAAAGTGCAGTAGTTCCACACCGCAGCCCATTTTCTCGAGGGTCTGCTCGGCGAGGCGCACAAATTCAAAACTTGAGTTGCGCTCCTGAACGGTTAATTCTTCAAAACGCTGGGCAAAGAAATCGGCTTCAATGCGCTCCACCCGCACGTTGGGGTGGCGTTGTGCGTAGCGCTCGAGCAGTTCGGAAGCGTAGATGTAGCCGCCGTTAATCAGGTTGATGTTCTGCGCCCCCGCCACCTTGCCCATCTGCCTGAACTGCTCGAGGGTGCCTGCGTAGTACACCGTGCCACCTTGAGAAATGCTCGAGTGTGTCTGATAGTCCCGCAAATTCATGGGTCCGCTGGCGGTTTCAAACTCGAGCTGGGGCGCAAAAAGTGAAAAGAGTTCGTCGTTCTCGAGCGCTAAAGCCCGCAGGGACAGGTCGTGCAGGCGCAAGAGTTGCTTAAATTTCTCGGGATTCCGTTCGGAGAGGTCGGAAAGATAAGCCTGGAGTTGCTGGCCTAGCTCGTCTCGAGTGGCCTCGAGCGCGGAATCCTCGGCAAAGCCTTCTCTGGACGCGGTGGGTTTCAAACTGTTAGCGTTGACCACTAAACGCACAAAAAAGGCCCACTGCGGAGCCAAATCCTCGGCGTCTTCAGAAAGCAGCATATTTTTGAGATACACCACATGCCTGGGTTTGGCGGCCAGACTGGGTGTAAACGGCAGCACCAGCGCCACGCCGTCCAAATCCCCGGCGCTCGAGCGCAGCGAAATCACGTCAAACGGTTCACGCCCCAACACGCCCCGGCCAAACTCGAGCAGCGCGATTTTTTGCGCCTCGGCACTTTCGTACTTGCTGCGCCACGGTGCGCCCTCGGCGTTGATTTGCACAGTTTTGGTGTCCTCGAGCAGATAAATGGGAAAGGGTAGGAGTCCGCCGTAACGCCGTCCTCGCTCGAGCAATAAATCAAAATCAAAGTAGTCCACCATCTCCGGCTTGGCCCGCAAAATGACTCGAGAACCCACCTCGAGCGCAACCTCCAGTTCGTTTTCAGGAACATTCCTTACCGAATAACTGCCCTCGGGAGAACCGCGAAATTCCACCACCCCGCCGCCCTTTGCCGAGCGGCTGAGCAGGTGTAAATCGCTTGAGACCACAAAGCAGGACAGCAATCCAATGCCAAACTGCCCGATAAAATCGCTCGAGCCTCCCGTTCCCGAGGTGCTGGCTCCCACGTCCCGCTTGCTACTGCGCCCGATGGTAGCCAGAAACTGATGAACCTCGGCTTCGGTGAGGCCCACACCGTTGTCGGTAAAAATTAGTAGGGGAGTGTTGTCGGTATCTTTTTTCAGCTCGAGCGTGATTTGAGGCTGAAAGATTCGCTCGAGCTTTTTACGGGCTGTGATGGCGTCTACCGCGTTTTGTAGCAGTTCGCGCAGGAAAACCTGGGGGCCGCTGTAGAGGTGCTCGGAGAGAATTTCGATGATGCCACGCAAGTCAACCTGAAAGCGGTGTTCCATGTGAGGCAGTATAGCATTATGCTGGGGACATAAATTATTCGCAAGGGGATGAACCTTCGGCTGTCTTGGATAGAACGGCACCTGACGGGCCTATCCGCGTCTAGGCCCAACTACAGCACGTTCCGGGCTGTGCCGCTCTGCTACACTGCCTTGCGATGTCCAGCCTCGCACTCGCCGCTACCCTGCTTCTCAGCCTTTTTGACCCCAGTGGTGATGTGAACGGCGATGGAACTTACCGACTCCCCTCGAGCCTGAGTCCACAAGAGCGCTCGAGCCTGGATTTACGCAGTCTGGAAGCGTTTTCACAGGGTGGAAAGCTGCTGCTCAAACTGGGATTTTCGAGCCTGACCAATCCGCTCGAGGGTCCACGCGGCTTTTCGGTGCCGTATCTGGACCTGTTTATCAAAACCGACGTGGGCGGTCAAACCACGCTGGGTAAGACGGGTTTCAAGACCCGGCTCAACTCGGGATGGCAGTATCACTTCAGTGTGAGTGGGTTTTTGCAACGGCTCGAGCGCCAACTGACCAGCGAAACTCAGCCCTCGAGTGTAACGGGTGCAGACTGGAAGGTGACGGTGGAGGGCAGCAAAATTGTGATTGCCACCGATTTGCCCGCTGGAAAGTACGGTTACTGGCTAATGAGCAGCGTTTTTGACCCGCTCACTCCAAACGGCTATAAAATTCCTTCTGCCCAGGATGGCCCTTACGATTTGTTTGCCCGAGTTCCGCAGTCTCCATATCCGGTAGATGTCCTGCTCGAGGGCAGTCAAAGTATGTCTTACTCGAGACGCACGCTCGAGGAACTGGGTGAAGTGATAGACCGCCGTCCCCTTATCCTGATATTCGTGGGCGCGTTAGGTTTGTTGGTGGCGCTGTGGGCGACGTTTAAAGTTTGGCGGAAGTAAGGGACAAGCAATGAGTGCTAAAACTCTGTTCAACAAGCGTTTTTAGCGGGTTTTTAGGAATAACCAGAGCCAACACATGTTTTTTGCTTATCCCTCATTGCTTTATAGTCCTGTTGTGCTCGAGCATAAAAAATTCCCTCGAGCACAACAAAAAAAGACCCACGCAAAGGGTCTTCATTTCTGGCGGAGAGGGTGGGATTCGAACCCACGGTAGAGTTGCCCCTACAACAGTTTTCGAGACTGTCCCATTCAACCGCTCTGGCACCTCTCCACACTTTTACGCTCGAGTTGCACTCGAGGGCTACCCTTTTGACAAGAGCTGTAAGAGAATAGCACGCTTGTGGGTGCGGTGCAAGCATCTCAAGCCTGCTTGATTCTTAGACCTCGACACGCCCCAGACCGTGTGCCCAAGACATCGGGTATCTTTAGAGTATGAATCATCCCACCCCACTCCCCCATCGGCTTGCGCCTCGTTCCCGTGCCGCTCGAGGATCCATTTCATGCGGGTACTGACCTATGCCCACCTAGACCTATCCAGACTGCGCTCCAAGTTTGAGAAGGTTAAAGAGGCGCTCGAGCGTGACGATTTTCGCAGTGCCGAGGTCAAAAAGCTGAGTCCGGGTCACTATTACCGGGCCAAGTTGGACCACACCAACCGTTTGCTGCTGCAATTTGTGCAATTCGAGAATGAAACGGTGTGTTTGGTGCTCGAGGTGATACATCAGCACGCCTACGAAAAATCTCGCTTTCTGCGCGGAGCCAGCGTGGAGGGCGGAAAAATTGAGGAGCAGGGCAGTGAGGAGGCCACGCTTGAGGGGGTTAAGGCTGGGGCCGACTCCTTGCGCTATCTGAACCCCAGCAAGCCAGACTTTCATGTACTGGACAAGGTATTGTCTTTTGACGAGGCCCAGGATGTGCTGTACCACACGCCCTCGCCGTTGCTGCTGGTGGGTTCTGCGGGGTCCGGTAAGACTGCGCTGCTGCTCGAGAAGCTGCGTCAGGCGGGTGGGCGTGTGCTTTACGTGACCCTTTCGGCTTATCTGGCCCAGAGTGCGCGGGGACTTTACTTTTCACACGGCTACCAAAACGAGGCCCAGGAACCCGAGTTTTTGTCGTTTCGGGAATTTCTGGAAACCTTGCGGGTTCCGCAAGGTCGTGAGGTTAGTTTCTCGAGCTTCCGGTCCTGGTTCGAGCGCCACCGCCAGAATAATCGCTTTGCGGACGCACACGGTTTGTTTGAAGAGTTTCGGGGGGTGCTCTCGAGTTCACCCTCGGGGCCGCTCACGCTCGAGGATTATCTGGCTTTAGGGGTGCGTCAATCCCTCTTTGAAGCAGAGCACCGGACAGCGGTTCATGCGCTGTTTGGACAGTATCAGCACTGGCTGGGCGAGAGTGGACAGTTTGACCCCAATCTGGTGGCGCTCGAGTGGCAGACTTTGGCTCTCAAAAGCTACGACTTTGTGGCTATTGACGAGGTTCAAGACTTCACCCCCGTGCAGCTTGCGCTCATTTTAAAAACCCTGAACCAGCCTGGACAATTTGTGTTGTGTGGCGACTCCAACCAGATTGTGCATCCCAACTTTTTTTCCTGGGCTGCGGTGCGGGGACTGTTCTGGCAGGACCCCGAACTGGCTCCAGCACACAGACTCTCCTTGCTGCAAGTGAATTTCCGTAACGCTCGAGCGGTTACGGAAACCGCCAATACCCTGCTCAAGATTAAAGGAGTGCGCTTTGGCTCCACCGACCGTGAAAGCAACTTTCTAGTTCAGTCTGCGGCCTTTGAAGTGGGGTCGGTGCTGTGTCTGCCTGACGGTGAAGCAACCAGGCGCGACCTCAACGCCCGCACTCGCTCGAGCACCCAGTTTGCGGTGCTGGTGCTGCGTGATGAAGACAAAACGGCCGCCAGAAACATTTTTCAGACTCCACTCATCTTTTCGGTGCAGGAAGCTAAAGGTCTGGAATACCCCTTTATTGTGCTGTACAACTTTGTGGGGGGGCAACGTCAGGTTTACGCGGACATCGCGCAGGGTGTGCTGCCCAAGGACCTCGAGCGTGACAGTCTCGAGTTTCGGCGGGCCAAAGACAAAGCGGACAAGTCGCTCGAGCGCTACAAGTTCTACATCAACGCGCTGTATGTGGCCCTGACCCGCGCCGTAGAGGGGGTTTACCTGCTCGAGTCAGACCCTCAGCACCCGCTGCTCGCTTTGCTGGACATCCGTCAAAGCACAGGAACCGGAAGCGAGAAAGTGCAGTCCTCGAGCCGCCAGGAATGGGAGCATGAAGCCCACAAGCTCGAGTTGCAGGGCAAGCGCGAGCAGGCTGACGCTATCCGTAAAACTATTCTTAAGGTGAACCGTGTTCCCTGGGAAGTGTGGGACGCGCCGGGTTACGCAACCTTGCTAGAAAAAGCCCTGCGTCCTGGACAGGGCGGCGGCAAGTCGGTCAAGGGTCTTTACGAATACGCGGTCTGGCACGAACAACATCTGCCCCTCGAGCGGCTTGCCAGGGAAGTGGGCTTTGCTCCAGCACGCACTCTCCGCTCCACTCCCCAGCATGCTAGTGGTGCAGCCCTATGGAAAGCGGCATTGGCCCCGCTCGAGGATAAGTATCTGGCCCCGTACAGCAAAAAGAACTTCAAATCCGTGCTGTGGGACTGCGACCAGTACGGCATTGACTTTCGTACTCCTTTAAACGCCACTCCCCTGATGTTAGCGGCTCGAGCGGGAAACATAGAATTGATAGACGCCCTGCTCGAGCGCGGCGCGGACCCAGCCCTCACCGACCACTATAGTCACAGCGCCTATTATTACGCCCTAAACCGGGCCTTTGAAGACCCCGCCTATGCCAGCGGCCCCTTTGCGGCGGTGGCAGCACGGACAGCCCCTCCGGTGCTCGATGTTCAGGTGGGAGGCCGTTTGGTGCGCCTGTATCCGCATCAGGCCGAGTACTTTTTTCTGAACGCCATGCTGGCCGGTCTCAAGACCCTGGCTACCGATTCAAAAGGCAGGTTAGACTGGGCTAAGCGACGGCGTGGTTTTTCTGCACAATACCTCAGCCGCAACCTCGAGCACTTCCCAACGGCTGTTTTAACCGATGAGCGCAAAAAGCGCAGTTACCTCAACCATGTGCTGGCTCGAGCAGAAATGGAGAGCAGCTACACTCCGGCCCGTCAGCTCTGGCAGCGGGTTATGACCGGCTATTACCTGCCTAACCCCACCTTGCAGGTCCGCTCGAGAAGTGAGGGGGGCGAGGAGATGTGGACTCCGCTCGAGCATGGATAACCCTGAGCGCGATGCTGAGACCCCCCCTGCAACGCCCGGCTCTCCGATTGGGCGCAGAGGATTTGTCAACATTCTCACCGTGATGGCGGGAACGCTTGGCTCGAGGGGCTTGGGACTGGTGCGCCAGTTGGTTTTTAATCGGCTCGACGGGAACCTGACCGACGCTTTCAATATCGCCTTCCGGGTTCCCAATTTGTTGCGCGAACTGCTGGCCGAAGGCGCACTCATCAACTCGTTTATTCCGGTGTACAAGAGCTTGCCAGACGAGCAGCAAAAGGAACTGGCCTCGAGCTTTACGGTAGTATTGCTTGCCGTCAATTTTGTGGTCTTGGGCCTGGGAATTCTGCTGGCCCCGTGGCTGGTGCAACACGTCCTGGACCCTGCCGGAACGTCCCAAAATCAGGCTACCGCCATTTACCTGACCCAGTGGATGATGCCCTTTTTAACCTTCATCAGCATGTCTGCGGTGGCGATGGGCTTGCTCAACGCGGGCGAATACTTCCGGGCCAGTGCCTTTGCACCGATGGCGTTTAACGTGGTTTCTACTTTCATCCTGCTGGTTTTTCCGCAGTCGGCTTTCTGGCTGGCTATGAGCACCACGCTGGGCGGCCTGGCCCAACTGGTGGTTCAGATTCCCTCGCTGCTCAAACTGGGCCTCTTTCCCCGGCTCCAGACCCTGTGGCATCCCGCCCTGCGCCGGGTCCTGCTGATGATGATTCCCTTTGCCATCAGCACCTCGGGCAAGCAGTTTCTCAATATTTTCGTGGTGCGTTTTATTTCTCCCTTTCCCAAAAATGCGCTGACCGGATACGGCAACGCCGAGGTTTTGTTTCAGTTGGCGCTGGGCCTTTTTGCAGTTTCTCCCGCGCTGGCCCTCTACCCGCGTTTGGCGACTCACAGCGCCGCAAAAGATTGGGATGCTTTTCGCCGTCTCACGGTTCAGGCCCTGCGCCTGACCTCGTTTATTGCCGCGCCAGTCAGTATTCTATTCAGTGTGCTGGCTCCCTACGCAGTCAGTTTGGTGCAACTCTCGAGCGCCACAGAGCCAGAGCGTTTGACCTATGGAGCGCTCACTTTAAGCACCTGGGCGCTGGCTATCGTGCCTGCTGGACTGAACGCTTTACTGGTCCGCACCTTCTTCGTGCGGGAGCGCACCCTCGAGCCGCTCATCGTCACCTCACTGGGCGCGGTGGCCGATGTGGGGCTTTACACCCTCTTTGTGCCGCTGTTCGGGCTTCAGGGCTTTGGGCTGTCGAGCACCATCACCGGAACTCTGACCGCTGCGGTGTTGATGGTGCTGTATTCAAAACAAGTGGGCATGAACTGGTCTCCGCTGATTCGGCATCTGGGCCTGGTTTTTCCGCTGGCGCTGCTGGCAGGTGCGGTGGCTTTTGCGGTCTCGAGCGTGCTTCCTGCACCCGGAAATCTGTGGCGCGGTGTGGTGGGGTTGTCCGTGGCAGGCGGCGCGGGAATGGCGGTTTATCTGGTGCTGGCCTACGTCTTACGCTTTCCCGAGTTGTCTTCCCTCCGCTCGAGACTGACCCGCTCAAAACCCAAACCCTGACCTCGAGCGCTCTAATTAATGTACTTTTCCCGTAATTCCTGGGCCACTCGAGCGACGCCTACCCCAGCCCCTTGTGCAACCAGATGAAGGTTGGCTCGAGGGGGAACTTCTGGAAGATTTGGGTCTACTACAAAAGTGGGAATACTGTGTGAAACGTACTCGAGCAGCCCCGCTGCCGGGTACACCTGTAATGAGGTTCCCACCACCATAAACAAGTCTGCCCCGGCACATAGTTCTGCGGCCCGCTCAATTTCAGGGACCATCTCGCCAAACCAGACGATGTGCGGACGCAATTGAAACCCTCGTTCGCAAAAGTCGCCCAGGTTCAGTTCCCAGCCGCCCGGACTAATCTGCTCGAGCGCATAAACCAGATGTTCATGCTTGCTCGAGCGCACTTTAAACAGCTCCCCATGCAGGTGTAACACCCGGCTCGAGCCTGCCCTTTCGTGCAAATCGTCCACGTTTTGAGTGATGATTTGCACATTAAATTGGCCCTCGAGCTGAGCCAGCGCCAGGTGAGCTGCGTTGGGACGGGCCTCGAGCGCCTGCTTGCGGCGTTGATTATAGAACTCGAGCACAAGTTCGGGATTCCTGCGCCAACCGTCCGGCGAAGCCACGTCCTCCACCCGGTGGTTTTCCCAGAGTCCATCCGAGTCTCGAAAGGTGCGGAGACCACTTTCGGCGGATATTCCCGCCCCAGTTAGAACGACAAGGCGTTTCATGGGGAGATTTTATCGGGAATGGGGAGAGGGTGGTGAGTTTTGAGTAGCAAGTGTTATGCCTCCGGCGGGTTCTTGGTTATTGGTTGGTTTTTTCTCAAGCGCCCGAAGTCAATCCAACCAATAACCAATTACTAGAAACTTGCCGGAGGCGCTCTTTTCACTACTCGCCTTCCCTACCCATTATTTAGCCGAGAACCGATAACCGAGAACTGAAAACTAAACCCCAAACCAAAAAAACCCCTCAAGTGTGAGGGGTTTTTCTACAACGCTCGAGCTTAACTCAAGGACTTCTTGGCCGCGTCGGCTACATCCGCAACCTTGTCGGCTACGCCTGCTTTAACGTCTGCCACAGTGCCTTCCACTTTGGCCTGAGCTTGGTCGGCGTTTTGCTGAAGCTGCACGTCGGCGGCTTTATCCTCGAGCGTGTGAGCCGCGTCTTTGGCCGCGTCTGCTACAGCTCCGTGCGAACCGGACAGCGCGTGGGCTGCGTCGGCAGCTTTGTCGGAGACGGCTCCAGCCACGCCTGCTACTGCGCCTGCAACCCCACCCTTTACGTCGGCAGGCGCACCCTCGAGCTTGGCTCCGGGGGCTTTATCCCCGGCTGCGCCTTGTAGGTCGGCAATTTTGTCGCGGGCTTTGTCGCCCATATCGTCGGCCCACTCTTTAGCGTCGCCAGCGACCTCACGGGCCTTGTCGCCCAAATCGTCGGCGCGTTCTTTGACTTCTTCTAGAAGATCTCCGGCCCGCTCGCGCACTTCATCCCCGATGTCATCCAGCTTGTCTTTGGCCTGCTCGAGAAACTTCTTGGCTCCATCCAGAAATTCGGACATTTTAACTCCTTTTGAATTTTGAACCCCTCGAGAACGCTGCTCGAGAAAGTCTGCTGAGGAATGCCTTTCGAGTGTACTCCGACACAGCGCGTGAAGGGTCGTGAGAAGTTGACAGAGGGGTGAGAAAGTTAAAGCTATGGAAGAACTGGGCTTGGATGCTGCACGAGTCCTGTGTAAACAGGCCACCCCAAGCACTTATACTGGGCTGCTAGAGTTCAAAAACATCATGACTCGAGGAGTACTCAAATGAGCTATCAAAAAGTAGTGGTTCCCCAGGGCGACAAAGTACACATGGACGGCAACAAGCTGGTGGTGGGCAACCACCCCATCATTCCCTTCATTGAGGGTGACGGAGCCGGAGCCGACATCTGGAACGCCTCGGTGCGCGTGCTGGACGCGGGAGTGAACAAGGCTTACAGCGGCACCAAGCAAATCAAGTGGATGGAAGTTTACGCCGGGGACAAAGCCAATGAGGTTTACGGCGAAATCGTGTGGCTGCCTGCTGAGACTCTCGAGGTGTTGCGCGAGTATCTGGTGGGCATTAAAGGGCCGCTAACCACTCCGGTGGGCGGCGGAATCCGCAGCATCAACGTGGC
>JACMOA010000242.1 GCA_014378225.1 Deinococcales bacterium
CGAGGAGGCGGTGCGGATTCTGCGGGAATCTAAGGGTCTCGAGCTGAACGTGGACGCGATTCCCTTTGACGACGATAAAACTTTTGATTTGCTTTCTCGAGGGGATAACAAAGGGGTTTTCCAGCTTGAGGGAACCGGGATTGCCGACGCCTCCAGACGGCTCAAACCGCGCCGTCTGGCCGATATCATCGCGCTTTCTGCCCTTTATCGGCCGGGTCCTATGGAAAATATTCCCACCTACATCCGGCGTCATCACGGACTCGAGACGGTGGATTATGTCAGGGACGGCTTTCCTAACGCTGCCAAGTGGCTTGAGAAGATTCTGGCCGAAACGTATGGAATTCCGGTTTATCAAGAGCAAATCATGCAGATTGCTTCCGAAGTAGCGGGTTATTCATTAGGCGGCGCAGATTTACTTCGTAGAGCGATGGGAAAAAAAGACACAGTAGAAATGCAAAAACAACGCCAATTGTTTATAGCGGGTTCTAAAATTAATAATGTTCCTAAAGAAGAAGCTAACAATCTGTTTGATTTGCTTGAAGCGTTCGCCAACTATGGATTCAATAAAAGCCATAGCGCCGCCTATGGGGTAATTTCATATCAAACGGCTTACTTAAAAGCAAATTATCCGGTTGAGTTCATGGCTGCTCTACTCACTGTGGAACGCCGTGATTCAGACAAAGTGTCCGAATACGCTAGCGACGCTCGAAAAATGGGTGTAGAAGTGCTGCCGCCAGACATTAACCGCTCGAGTGCAGATTTCCGGGTAGACGGGGTTCGCATCTATTTCGGCCTATTTGCCATTAAGGGTTTGGGCGAAAACGCTGTGGTCAAGATTCTCGAGGAGCGTTCCCAACACGGTTTCTTTCTGAGTCTCGCGGATTTCTGCTCGAGGGTGGATAAAAAACTGGCTAACACCAGGGCCATCGAAAGCCTGATTAAAGCTGGAGCCTTTGACGAATTTGGCGAGCGTCACCAGTTGCTCGAGGGCGTGGAAGAAGCCATGAACTACGCGGCGGGTCGCTCGAGCATGGGTGGCAGCGGCATGGACGCGCTGTTTGGCATGGCGGAAGTGGCCCCAGAACCCAAACTGAAAACCAACGTGGCCCCGTATAGCGCCCTCGAGCAGTTAAAACTCGAGAAGGACACTCTGGGACTGTATATTTCCGGTCATCCGCTCGAGCAGTACGAGGGACTGCGCGAAGCCGCCAGTTGTAAAATTTCCGAACTCGAGGACTGGTTTGAAGCACAGCCCAAAGGTACGGGCCGGGTCAAAGTGGTACTGGCTGGAATGATTGAAAGCGTGGCCAAAAAACCCACCAAGAGTGGGGGCATGATGGCCAAGTTCAACCTTGCAGACGAATCCGGGTCGCTCGAGCTGGTGGCCTTTTCTCGAGCCTACGAGCGGGTGCAGGAAAAACTGGTTCCCGATTCTCCAGCGCTGGTGATTGTGGAGCTGGACAACTCCGAGGGCAGTTTGCGGGCCATCGCAGAAGAAGTGGTGACTATCGAGAACTTGCAAGATGTTCCGCAAATTGTGTGTCTCAGTTTGGACCTGAACGGCGCAACCCCAGGCAGCCTGCTCGAGTTGCGCTCCATGATTGACGAGTTTGGCAACGAGGCTCCGCTGGTTCCACTGGTGATTAAACTCAGTGACGGCGAAAGTTTTGAAGATAGTCTGTCCTCCCTAAAAATCAGCCAGACCAAGGGTGCAAGGGACACCATCAACACCACTTTTCCCTGGGCCGAGGCGTTTCTGGCCTACGACACCTCGAGCGTGCTGAGCAAGTTTGCACCCAAGCCGCGCTGGACCCCCAGGGAAGGAGCGGGAAAGGCTTTACAGGCTTGAGTAAGGGTTTGAGGTCTCAGATTTCTCCAGGCTCAGATTTCTTTAGGGGTTAAAAAGGGAAAAGAGTTGAAAAATTTCGCGTCTACCGGAGAAAATGACTTGAAATAGGGCGTCCTGAAGACGCTCGAGACCATAGCGAAAAGGGATACCGGGTCAGGTAATGGCTCAGGGGGGCAAAAGTTTGTTTCAGCAGAGCAGTCGTTTTTGACTACTACCCGGTGTTTAATCCGCGTTCGAGTTTAGAGAAGTTTGAGCAGCATGAACACAGCCAAGATACTTATTTTCAATCGCTGTAGGCTCGAGTGCTCCTCACCTACAAGCCCGAGCCGTACCCTAGGTTCACCGTCCTACCATCCAAACACCACTTTCGCTGTACGCTAAAACTTATGAATCAGCCCAAAATTACAGTGATTGGTGCAGGACTTAGCGGCTCTGAAGCGGCTCTGGCAGCGGCTCGAGCGGGTGTCCATGTGGATTTGTACGAGATGCGCCCCGTCAAAATGACCCCAGCTCACCGAAGCGGAAACTTTGCCGAATTGGTGTGTTCCAACAGTCTGGGCGGGGAGGGTGAAACCAATGCCAAGGGCCTGCTGCAAGCCGAACTCTCGAGCGTGGGTGGTGCAGTGATGCAGGCCGCTCGAGCATCGCGGGTTCCTGCCGGGGGTGCATTGGCGGTGGAGCGCGATTCTTTCAGTGAGTTTGTCACTCGAGCGGTGCGTTCCCACCCACTCATAGCTGTGCATGAAGAGGAATGTGAAGTCGTACCAGAGGGCATTGTAGTGCTGGCTTCCGGGCCGCTCACCAGTGATGCACTGGCAAAAGACCTCGAGCGCTTTACCGGAGGAAACCATCTGGCTTTTTACGATGCTGCCGCGCCCGTAATTGCGTTCGAGAGCATTAACATGGACATCGCCTACAAAAAAGGGCGTTATGACCAGAGCGCCGATTACATCAACTGTCCCATGAACCGGGAGCAGTACGCCCACTGGCTCGAGACCATCACCGAAGCGCGGAGCCACACCCCGCATGACTGGGAAAAGCTCGAGTTTTTCGAGGGCTGTATGCCTATTGAAGAAATTGCGCGGCGCGGCCCAGAAACCCCACGTTTTGGCCCCATGAAGCCTAAAGGCTTACACAACCCTGAGGATGACCGTGAACCCTTCGCTGCCGTGCAGTTACGCCAAGAGGACGCTGCTGGACAGATGTGGAGCCTGGTGGGCTTTCAAACCGGACTGAAATGGCCGGACCAGAAAATCATGGTGCAGAGCATTCCTGGCTTAGAAAACGCTGAAATTGTGCGCTATGGGGTAATGCACCGTAACACCTATCTGTGCGCCCCGGAAGTGCTCACCGCCAGTCTTTCGCTCAAGCTCGAGCCACGGCTGTTTGTGGCGGGTGTGCTGGCCGGAACCGAGGGCTACCTCGAGAGTGCCGCTACTGGGTGGCTAGCCGGGACCAACGCGGCACGCCAAGCCAAAGGACTCGAGCCAATCATTCCCCCCCTGCATAGCATGTTAGGCGGTCTGGTGCGCTACCTCGAGAGTGCCAACCCCAAAGGCTTCCAGCCGATGAACACCAACTGGGCGCTAGTTCGGGATTTGGACCCGCAGGTGTGGGCTGAGATTCCTGAACTCAGGGGGCGCAAAAAGCTGGGCAAACGC
>JACMOA010000243.1 GCA_014378225.1 Deinococcales bacterium
ACCCCCTCGCTCGAGTGAATGTTGGGCAAATTTCCGCTGCCGTATGGAGCGTCTTGCGTCAGAAGTGCGCCGCTCGAGGCTGGAGTCTGAGCGAACTGGCCCGCCGTGCCGGAGAATACGTTTTAGAGGGCTACAACCCACACACCTCGAGAGGAGTCACTCCGGCACGTTTAAAGCGTTATGCAAACGTGCTCGAGGACCAGAATCTGGCGCTACTCGCCTCCGAAGACCTGCACTGGGACGAAATCATCCGCGTGGAGCCTTTGGGTGAGGTTCAGGTTTACGACCTGACCGTACCAGACGGAGCTAACTTTATAGCCCAGGACATCTGCGTTCACAACACTGCCCTGGCGCTGGCTATTGGCCAAAACGTGTGTATGCGTGGCAACCAGACTGTGGCGGTGTTCTCGCTCGAGATGCCTTCCATCCAACTTGTGCTGCGGATGCTATGTTCTGAAGCTCGAGTGGATATGAACCGGGTGCGTCAGGGCCAGCTCAACGACCGCGACTTCGAGCGGCTGGCCGCCGCCGCCGGACGCCTTGCAGACGCGCCGATGGTGATTGACGACGACGCTAACCTGACCCTCAACGAACTGCGCTCCAAGTGCCGCCGCATCCTGGCCCAGCAGGGCAGTTTGGGACTGGTCATCATTGACTACCTTCAGCTTATGAGCGGTTCCAAGAACAGCAGTGGTGGCGAGAACCGTCAGCAAGAGATTTCCAATATCTCGAGGGGCCTTAAAAGTATCGCCAGGGAACTGAGCATTCCAGTGCTGGTGCTCAGTCAGCTTTCTCGAGCGGTGGAAAGCCGACCCAACCACAGGCCGATGCTCTCGGATTTGAGGGAGTCGGGAGCAATCGAGCAGGATGCAGACTTGGTGATGTTTATTTACCGTGACGAGTACTACAACAAAGAAACCGACCAACAGGGCATCGCTGAAATCATCATTGGCAAGCAGCGCAACGGCCCGGTGGGAACCATCAAACTGCAATTCAACAGCGCCAACGTAAGTTTCAATAATCTGGCCGCAGAAACCTACAGTTCCTGAGCTGCTGATAGCGCCCAGTCTTGCGTAAAAACGACTTTTCCGCTCGAAAAAATCTTGAAACATACAAGATTTTTCGGATTCCGTATAATTCTTTAGTTCCGAAAAGCCCTCAGCAGCACAAATCCAAAATCTGCGGCTCAGGGTATAGCCTTGTATGATAGAGCGGGGAAACCATTAACCCCACACAGATGAATGGATTAAAAAGTGAGGCGTTATGGAAGAAACCGATGAGCAACTGATTGCCCGAATGGCGCAGAAGGATGAATCCGCTCTGCTCGAGTTGCACCGCCGCTACTCGCGCTACCTGATGGCAATGGCGCGGCGCATGATGACCGACCTGGATTTGGCTGAGCAGTGCATTCAGGACGCTTTTTTGAATGCCTGGAACGCCAGTAGCCGTTTTGACTCGAGCCTTGCGTCTGCCAAAACCTGGCTAGTTACGATTGCCCACCGCCGGATGCTCAATGCCCGCCGGGACAGCGCCGAAGCCACATTACCGCTCGAGGAGTGGGATTCTCCTTCAGAAAGCCCGGATTTGCTCGAGCAACAGGTGGTCAGACGGGCAGTGGACACCCTGGGAGAGGAAGGAAAGCAACTCATTGAACTGGCGTTTTACCAGGGATACAGCCACAGTGAACTGGCGGTTTTGACCGGGAAACCGCTGGGCAGCATCAAGACACAGTTGAGAAGCGCCCTGACTCAGCTTCGCAAACATTTCGGACAGACTGTGCAAGGAGGTGCAGAATGACCCTAGACGCAGACCATCTAACCGCCTACGCCCTGGGAACGCTGTCTCCCGAGCAACAGGCTGAGGTAGAAAAGGCGCTCGAGCGAGACCCAGAAGCGCAGCGCGAGGTCAGGGCCATGCAGGACGCTCTGACTGATATGGTGCTCGAGCTGGAACCCGTAGCCCTCAGACCCGACGCCGAGCAAAGCCTGCTGGCTCGAGTGAGAGAACAGACTTCATCCGTCCAAGCACACACCAGCGTGCTCGAGGTTTCTCGTCCTCAAGTGCAAAGTCAGCAGCAGCACCGCTGGGTTCTGGGTGCAGCGCTGGCCGGAATAGCCGCAGTCATCGCGCTGGCGGTGGTGATTCCCAACCTGCCTGCGGTGCAAGAACAGCGCATTCAGAGCGAGTTCCGGGAATACAGTAGTCGGCCTGGAGCGGTGGCCCAGCCGCTGCTAGACGCTCGAGGGGAGTCAGCGGGCCGATTGGTTCGCCTTGCTACTGGAGAAGTATTTGTGCTGCTGGATAAAGCCCCTGTGAATGCACGGGTGTACCAAGCCTGGAGGATTGAGAAGGGTCAAAACCCGGTCTCACTGGGCGTTTACAGCAACCGGAACTTCCTCACCTCGAGAGCCGTTCCCAACGGTGAAACCTTTGCAATCTCACTCGAGCCACCGGGGGGCAGTGACCAGCCCTCGAGCGCCCCGATTGCAGTGGCACAGTTGTAATACCAAGTTGCCTTGAAGAAGTTCTATCTCTTCAAGTCCGAGTGGAGCGAGAAAACTAGAATACCGGGTTGCTGTTTTGTATTTCCATCCCGGTGCTTTTTCCAGGGTGGAAAGTAATAAAGGCAACTTGGTATAAGTTCGCGCTCTGTAAACGCGGGTAAGCCCGGTGAGTGCTGTTCTAGCCAAGACGTCAAACGCATTTTTGGTGTTCAGCGTTTGCAACCTCGCAAGAGGTTAAGCGTTTGCAATCAGGCCCACGGGGTAATCGTCCGCTCGAGGTCTCTCAAGGTGTAGTCCGCAAGCAGAGCCAGCAAAGCGACCGCCACCGCACCCTCGAGCACATAACCCAGATTGTTCACGCTCAGGCCCGCAATGATAGGCTGGCCCAGGCCGCCTGCACCCACCAGGGGCGCAAGCGCGGCAGTGGCAATCAGCAGCACGAAACTGGTTCTCAGTCCGGCCAGAACCGCCGGAAGTGCTAGTGGTAGCTCGAGCCGAACCAACATCTGACCCTCGTTCATGCCCATCCCCCGCGCAGCGTCGCGTGCGTTTTCATTCACGCTCGAGAGTCCCACCAACGTGCTCGAGACGGTGGGCAGCAGACCGTACAAAAAGAGCGCCAAATATACCGAAGTGGACCCAAAGCCGAAGATGGGCAGCGCCAGAAACAGCACCGCTACAGGTGGAAAAGTTTGTCCCAACGCGGTCAGGCTCGAGACCAGACTGAGAAAGGGCTTACCAGTGCTTCTGGTGACCCACACCGCCAGCGGCAGCCCAACAATGAGCACGCCCAGCATGGCCAGACCCGCCAGTGAGATGTGCTCGAGCGCCAATTGAAGCAGGGTGGCGCGGTTAAACAGCGGAGGTGGATTGCGGCCCATCAGCGTCTCGAGCAGGATTTTCCAGCCGTCTTGCCACGCAAATAGGCCAAATAACGCCGCCCACAGCAGCGCATTTTTAATCAGCGCTCGAGCCAGTTTCATGGTTTTCTCTGGCGATAGTCCATGTTAGCCACCGTCAAATCGTTCAGGCTAATAGTGCCAATAATGCCGCCCTGCGCGTCCAAAACCAGAAGCTCTCCCCCCGCCTCGAGCAATCTGGACAGCGCATCCCTGGCGCTCAAAGTCCCCAAAACACTGGCTGTTTCTGACGTCTGAAATCTGATGTCTACTTTTGCCACTGGCCTCATCAAACTTGCCACACTCACCCGCCCCAATCTTTTGAGTTCTCGGTCTGCGCCCACAAAATCGCGCACAAAGTCGCTCGAGGGGTAGGCCAGCAGGTTTTCTGGGGTGGCGTATTGCTCCACCTTGCCGTCGCGCATCAGGCAGATTCGGTCTGCCAACTTCACCGCCTCGTCTATGTCGTGGGTCACGAACAGGATGGTTTTCTGAATTTCGCGCTGGATGCGTAAAAACTCTTCTTGCAAGCGCTCTCTGGTGATGGGGTCTACCGCGCCAAAGGGTTCGTCCATCAGCAAAATCTGCGGGTCCGCCGCTAGCGCCCTTGCAATGCCCACCCGCTGCTGCTGCCCACCGGAAAGCTGCTTGGGATAGCGACTCCCAAATTTTTCCGGCTCGAGGCCCACCATGTTGAGCAGTTCCGCCGCCCTCGAGCGCTTCTTGAGCTTGTCCCAATTCAGCAAACTGGGAACCACCTCCACATTTTCAAAAATGGTCATGTGCGGAAATAGCCCAATCGATTGAATCACGTACCCAATCGAGCGCCGCAACCTCACCGCGTCGGCCTCGAGCACATTTTGGCCTTCTACCAGCAGCTTTCCGCCGCTGGGTTCAATCATGCGGTTGACCAGCCGCAGCAGGGTAGATTTGCCACAGCCAGACGGACCAATCAGCACCACCAGCTCACCCTTAGGGACCTCGAGCGTGATGTTCTCGAGCGCCAGCGTGGTGCCGTAGCGCTTTTCCACACCTTGAAATTCGATGGCGGCGGTCATGGTTTGTATGACCCGAAAGACAGAAGTTTCGGGTTCTCGAGTTTAAGTTCTCGGTTCTCGGTTTTCGGTTTTCGGTTAACCAGAACACCCTCGAGCGCGTAGTTCACAGCAGTTTTTAAATAATAAACACTGTCCATCAAGAATTCCTCCTAACACACCATCTCAACTGACCACTGGCGGACAGGCCCGATAGGCGAGCAGGCCCGGTAGGTGCCGTTCTGCTCAAGACGTGCCGCTTTGTCCAAGACAAAAACTGACCACTGAAAACCCGAACCTCACAAGCCCTTTGGCACAAAAACCCTCGCCAACCCCTTTACCAGCGCGTCCCCCAGCAGGGCCAGAATCACCACTGGAGCCGCGCCCAGCAACACCAAATCTGGGATAGACCCTTCCACGCCGCGCTGTACAAAGAAGCCCAGGCCGCCCGCACCAATCAGGGCGGCAATAGTGGCGATGCCCAGGGTGAGAACCAGGCTCGAGCGCAGTCCCTCGAATAAAAAGGGAAGGCTGAGCGGCAATTCGGCTCTAAAAAGGGATTGGGTGGGGTTCATACCCATACCTCTAGCCGCGTCGCGCACGCCTTCTGGCACGTTTCGTAGGCCCACGTAAGTGTTGACCACAATGGGAAGTAGCGCGTACAGCGTCAGGGCAATCAGCGCCGGAGCAGCACCGATGCCGCGCACGCCAATGTCCGCCAGCACGCTCGAGGGTTGAAAGTTCCCCAGCGCCTCGAGATTGCCAGTGAACACGTTATAGAGCAACATTCCGACGATGAGCAGTCCAGTACTCACCGAAAGTGCGCCAAAAGTGCTCGAGAGAATGAGTTTGACGGTTCCAGTGATGCGGCCTCTCAGCGGAATCCTCGAGATGAGAAAGGCGATAACGCTCGAGCCAAGTAGCCACAGCAACAGCGTTCCTAGCGTGGTGCCGCGTCCCAACGCCGCCAGCGGGGGGAACAACAAGCCAAACAGCGAAAGTGAGGGAACGGTTTGCAAAAACCCTGCGCCACCCAGCACCGGACCCGCCAGGGCTGGACTTCTTGCGGCGGCGATGCCTAACGGAATACCCACCAGCGCAGAAAGTAAAAGCGCGGTAAAGCTGAGCGCGAGGTGGCGCACCAGCTCTGGACCGAAACTATCGGCCACACCGCGCAGTTCCACCGCCGGCCCCAGACTCGAGAAAGCTCCCACAAAAAACAAACCCAGCAAGCCCAGCGGACCCAACCACGCCGCAAAACGGGCTTCCTGGCCCACCCCAAAGCCCGCCACATACAGGGCCAGCAAACTCAACCACGCGCCCCCAGACAGCGACGCTCGAGAAAGTTCTCCGGCTGCACCTGTGAGGGTTTCACTCGAGACCTGAAGATAAAATCCGCTCGAGATGGTAGCCAGTGCCACCAGTGCTCCTAACATCCAGCCGCGTAAGGGAACGGCCCGTTCGCTGGATTTGAGCTTCAGAAAGGCCAAAACCAGGGTGAGTAGCCAAAAAATTAGCGCTGCATAACCCCAAACGTTAGGCCCATTCCACAAGCTCTGGGCCTGACCAGAAAGCAGGCGGTTGGGGCGGAAATTCAGCCACGGTAGCAACCAGGAAACCGCTCCCATAGCTCCGCCCAGTGCAGCAACCCAGTTTCTCATAAGCCTCC
>JACMOA010000244.1 GCA_014378225.1 Deinococcales bacterium
CTCAGCCCATCTTTACTGCTGTAGTTTTTTTTGTCGCTCGCGGGAGAGTGAGAAGGTCTGTTTTCGAGCGCCCTAAAACAAACCAAGAACCAATTACTAAAAACCCGCGAGATGGCCCGTTAGGTGCCGCTTATCTCAAGACAGCCGGAGGCGCAACGCTCACCACTCATCGCCAATTCTAAAAAAAGTTTTATGGCAAATGGACAAAGTATCTGAGAAATACTTTTAGCGCTCGAGCGGTTGTTTTCCGTGTTAGGTGAGTCTTAAAGTACGCGCTGGGCTGCTTCAAGCGCGAAATCCTCGAGCGCCTGACGCGAGGGGCTGGGTGCGAGAATCTTGAGCGCGTCAGCAGCCCTTCTCGCTCGAGTGCCGAGTTCGTCCAGGGAACGCTCGAGCGCCCCCGTGGAGCGCATCAGATTCACCACTCTGGATACATCACCCTCGAGCTTGGCGCGTCGGTCTAGAATATCGCGCACTTCTTCTTTGTATTCACCCTCGAGCAGGTGCAATATGGGCAGGGTGGCCTTACCCTCGCGCAAATCGCCGCCTACCGGTTTGCCCAGAACTTTGGGGTCTGCAATCAGGTCCAGAAGGTCGTCTTGAATCTGGAAAGCGCGTCCGTACTCCAGGCCATAAAGCGAGAGTGCCTCTAAAATTTCTGGCTCCAGGCCTGCCAGTAGGGCGGGGGAACGTACGGCGGTGGCAAACAGCACAGCAGTCTTGGCGGTAATGATTTCGAGATAGTTTTCAAATGAGTAATCGCCGTAAGCGGCGACCTGAAACTGGAACACGTCGCCCTCACAGATGTTGGCAGCGGTTTCGGAAAACTCTCGAGTGAGTGACGAGGGCATATTGGCTAGCAGCCCTAGCAGGCGGGCCAGCATGAAATCTCCGGCAAAGACAGAGACCGCATTTCCGTACTTGCGAAAAGCCGCCTCTTTGCCACGCCGGGTCTCGGCATCGTCAATCAGGTCGTCGTGTAGCAAGCTTGCCGAGTGCAACAACTCCACACACACCGCCAGGTCGCACACCAGAGGCTCAAGTGTGGCCTCTGTTATCCCCAGTGCTCGAGCGCTGAGCAGGGTCAGCGCAGGGCGGAAGCGTTTGCCGCCTGCCCCTACCAAATCCTCGCCGATGATTTCGATAAACTCGACCTTTGAGCGCAAAACCTCGCGCAGCCGCAGCTCGAAAGCTTGCAGAGGCTGGGCCAGCAGGGTGGGTAGGGCAGCTTTGGACACACTAGCTTTGGACACGGGGCGTTCTCCTGGGTTTGCTGCGGTGATGCACGGTTAAAATAAACTCTTCAGGTCAAACTCTCGGGCATTGACACAACAGTATAAGAGTCAGGGAATCTTTTCTCCCAGGACAAAAATCGGGGCTACTCGTGAGATTGGCGCTCATGCCCCACGTCCAGCGCGTCTACCCGCTCGAGCAGGTCGTAACGGTCCTCGAGCACTATGGATTCGTCCATCAGGGACACCAGATAAACACCCTGAGTCTTGGTCAGCGTCCAGGCCGCTTTCTGGGCCTCCTCGAGCGTGGGGAATTCACGGGTTTGCAGGGTTTGCTCGAAATAGTAGCGCAGTGAGAACATAAGGGGATTTTAGCCTGTTCGAGGGGTCAGGGTGGGGTTGAGCCGCGTCCATATTCCCCAACAGGCGCGTTTTACCCTGAAAAAAACTTTGTATGGTCAAGTTTCTTGAAATACTGTGCTCTAAAGCAATTTGCGAAAGTATTGAGCGTGAGCGAAATACTTTCCGACGGGGGGAGTGGCAACAGGAAGGTGTTTTTCACGTTCATTACGCCAGCCAAAATTGAAAACATTTTGTGTTGTCTGCTTGTTTGAAGGTGTTTCGCATCTTGGAAGTGAAATACCGAAATCGTCGTTAGCGCTGTGGACTACGATTCAACCTCATCGCTGCCCTCTGTAGCCGCAAACTCGACTTCAAAGCCGACTTGTAAAAGAGGTCTACTATTGCTTTACGCTCGAGGCCAACTGTTAAAATACATCTATGGATTCAAGTGTCACGCTTCAAATGCTCGAGAGTGATAGTCAGACCTGCACCGCTTGTAAGTTGTGTGAAACCCGTAAAACAGTGGTGTTTGGCGAGGGAAACACAAGTCCGCAAATCATGATTGTGGGTGAGGGACCCGGAGCTGATGAGGACGCCACTGGACGGCCTTTTGTAGGAAAATCTGGGCAACTCCTCGACAAAATTCTGGGTGCGGTGGGTCTGGCTCGAGCGGATATCTACATCGGGAACATGGTCAAATGTCGGCCTCCGGCCAACCGCGCCCCGGAGCCGGAAGAGGTACTGGCCTGTAACCGCTGGCTCGAGCCACAGTTGGCGTTACTAAAGCCACAGGTGATTCTAACCCTGGGAAACACGCCTACCCGCTATCTGCTGGGCCTTCAGGCCGGAATCACCCGCACCCGTGGAACGTGGCACCGCAAAACCTTTGCCTGGGGAACCCCGCTGGTAATGCCGATGTTTCATCCGGCCTACCTGTTACGCAACGACACCAAAGCGGTGGGCGGACCCAAAAGCTTGACTTGGCGCGATATTCAGGAAGTGGTGGCGGTGTTGGGGGGCAAAGACCCGGAAGGTTTGGCCCCCGTACAGGACGAATTGAGACTCTTCTGAATTGAGAAACCCGGACTCTTTTTGGAGTCCGGATTTCTCAATTCACTTTCAAGCGTGCAAAGTGGGGCGGCACGCAGAATAGGCTACCCTTTGTTACTTAAGGATTGCTTTTGAGCAGGGCCTCGAGCGTGGTGCTGTACAGATTGTCACCGTTGGAGAATTTAATCTCGAGCTTATCGCCGGGAATTTTATCCTTGTTGGTATCCTCGAGCGGGCCGTAAGCACTGAGCATCACGGTGTTGTTGAGCTGAGCGCTAGCACTCACAAAGCCGTCTACACTCTCGAGCGTGGGAGTAGCGTCGGCGCTGTTCAGGCTCCAACCTTTAATATTCACCACGTTCAGCTTAGCCTCGAAGCTATCCAAACCCGCCTTCAGGCTCGAGGACGTGTTGTAGCTCGAGGGAACCACTTTGATTCCGCACGCCGCGTCCTGCACAAAGCTTCCTTTGAGTGCGCCGCTCGAGTCTAGGGACACGCTCTGACCCCCTGAAACGAGGCTGGTCACAATACTACCGCTGACCTCACCCCTCGAGCGGGCGTATTTCACGGTCACATCCAGGCCACTAGGAGCCTTGAGGGTGAGGTCCAAGCTAACGGGTCCCAGTTTAGTCAGGCAGGTTCCGTAATCCACATTGGCGGTCAGCTCGAGCACCACTTTGGTGTCAATGCTGAGTGTAGTTTTGAGCGCGACTGGCAACTCCTGGCTCAGCACAATGGGTCCCAGCTCGAGCGGCACACTTTGGGTGGCTTTTCCGCCCACTCTCCACTGAGTCTCGAGGGTGAATTTCTTGCCGCTGTCCATCGCTTCAAATTTCACGCCGTCCGTGGGATTGGCAGAAACCTGCTCCCAGTTGGCCGGGTTTCCAGCTTTGGTTCCCACTCTGGGCTTCCAGGTTCCGCTAGGCAGTGGGTTGGTCCCACTGGCGGCGGCCAGGGCGCTGATACGACCCATCAAATTCCTGGCCTCGCTCGAGAGGGCCTGACCCGCCAGATTTCCCCTCGAGAGCGTCCCACCGGATTGCTGCGCTTTAGTTTGCGCTCGAGCCAGCTCAACCACTGAATTGGGATTAAAGAGCATCCCCGGCCCCGTGGTTACAAAAGTGTTGGTGATAAAACGGCCCATGTCCAACCACTCGGGAGACCTGGAGAAGCTATCAAAAGTAGCGGTAGCGCTTTGACTCATACGACTAAAAGTTTGGTTGAGGGTATTGTTGGAAGGAGGATTCTGACCCGTACCTGGCGTACCTGGTATGGGAATAATCTTGAAGACGTCTGCGGCAGCAGGAACACCCGATATAAGCGTTCCCAGAGTGGGCTGAGCAGGCTTCTCTAGCGGTGGACCCTGTACTGCGGGTACGGGATTAGGCGAACAAGCAGCAAGGGTAGC
>JACMOA010000245.1 GCA_014378225.1 Deinococcales bacterium
ATTTGTCCACGAACGCTCGAGGAGAATTGTAGAAGAGGGCGGCGACGTGGTGATTTTGCTGGACAGCATCACCCGCCTTGCCAGGGCCAACAATTTGGTCACACCTCCGACTGGGCGCACGCTTTCGGGTGGTCTGGACTCCAACGCGCTGCACTGGCCCAAGCGCTTCCTGGGTGCGGCCCGCAACATACGCGGCGGCGGCAGCCTGACCATTTTGGCTACCGCACTGGTGGAAACCGGCTCGAGGATGGACGATGTGATTTTTGAGGAGTTCAAGGGAACCGGAAACATGGAACTTCAGCTCTCGAGGCGGCTCGAGGAGAAGCGCATCTTTCCAGCGATTGACATTCTTAAAAGCGGAACTCGCAAAGAAGAATTGCTGCTGGACGAGAATACTCTGAAGAAAATGTGGCTGCTGCGTAAAGTGTTCAGCGACATGGACCCCGCCGAGGCGATGGATATGTTGCTGGGGCGAATGGGGAAAACCCGCAACAATGCGGAGTTTTTGAGCACGCTGGGGGCTTAGGGCGCTGTTTTGGTCTGGACGGCATCCTGTGGGGCCAGACCGCTCGAGTGCAACCGGGCGAATCCCCCCTTTTAGTTGCGCTTCGCTGTCTTGAGCAGAACGGCACCTTCCGGGCCTGTTCGCTAAACCAAAAGACCCTCTTGTTAAGGGGGTACAAAAAATTCGTGTGGCTCGAGCACCAAGCCTTTGGTTCCCCCTTCGACAAGGGGGAGATTCTTTTTTAGCGAAGCGCAAAAAGAGCAGAGGGATTCCGTCCGTTTCAGCTCGAGCGACCAAAAAACCCCACCTCACCCTTTATGATGAACCCCATGTTTAAAACCGCCCTAGAAACCGCTCAAAAGATTCGCTCGAGGGAAATCTCCGCTCGAGAGGTCGTACAGCACGCATTTGACCAGATTGACGCTCGAGATGGGGAGATTGGCGCGTTCCTGAGCCGGGTGGATTCGGCGCTCGAGCAGGCGGACGGAATTGATGCTCAGATTGCCAGGGGCGAGGAGCTAGGTCCACTCGCAGGTGTTCCCATCGCGCTCAAGGACAACCTCAACCTGACCGGAACCCTGACCACCGCCGGAAGCAAAATCCTCGAGCATTACCGCAGCCCGTACAGCGCCACAGTGGTGAATAAACTGCTGGGCGGCGGCGTGATTCCGGTGGGCAAAACCAACATGGACGAGTTTGCCCAGGGCAGCTCTACCGAGAAAAGTGCTTTTCAGCTTACCCGCAATCCCCATGACCTGTCGCGGGTTCCGGGTGGTACCAGTGGGGGCAGCGCTGCTGCCGTGTCAGCGGGTTTTGTGCCGCTGGCGCTGGGAACCGACACCGGGGGCAGCGTGCGCCAGCCTGCGGCCTTCTGCGGAACTCTGGGCTTCAAACCCACCTATGGGCGCATCTCGAGGTATGGGGTGGTGGCTACGGCCTCGAGCCTGGACCAGGTAGGCGCACTGGCCCGCTCGAGCGCTGACCTCGCCGCACTGTTGGACCTGATTTCGGGCCATGACCCGCTGGACGCGACCAGTCTGGAGGTTTTACCCCAGTTCACCGAGGCCCTCAAGAGCGGCGTGCGGGGAATGCGTTTTGGATACATCAAGGAAAGTCTGGGGGGTGCCAACTCGAGCGGGGTAAATGCCGCCCTCGAGCGGGTCAGGGTCGTGCTCGAGGGTCTGGGTGCCACCTTTGGTGAAATCAGTTTGCCTGCGCTCGAGTACAACATTGCGGCTTACTACATCATCAATACCGCCGAAATCAGCAGCAATCTGGCCCGCTACGACGGCATGGTATACAGCAGCCGGGTGCAAACTTCGGATTTCAACAGCTCCATGAGCCAGTCTCGAGGACAGGGTTTTGGGCCAGAGGTTTTGAAGCGGATTCTGATGGGGACTTACGCGCTCTCGAGCGGCTATTACGACGCTTTTTACTCCAAAGCGCTCAAGGTGCGCCGCCTGATTGCGAACGACTTCGCAAGGGCGTTTGAAGAGTTTGATGTGCTGGTCACGCCCACTTCCCCGTTTCCGGCCTTCAAGTTTGGAGAGTTCTCGAGCGACCCACTGGCGATGTACTTGGCCGACGTGGACACCGTAAGCCTCAATCTGGCAGGACTTCCAGGAATTTCGGTTCCGGCAGGAATGGAACTGCTCGAGGGTTCACATTTACCCATCGGCATTCAGTTTATTGGACCCGTGCTGGGAGACGAAAGGTTGCTGAGTGTATCTCAAGCCTTTGAAACCGCCACCTCGAGCGAATTTTTGGGTGTGGCCCCCCGAGCCTGACCCCACAAGCGCCCTCGTCCAGACACAGCCCTGACAAAAAAGCGAAACACTCACCTCGAGCCGTATAAAACGAGCCTGACCGCTCGAGGAGAAATTATGAAGAAACTTGCCGTATTGAGTGCATTTTTTGTACTAGGACTGACCCAGGCCCAGACCGCCGCCCCTCGAGTAGAGCTGGTGGGTTATGCGGTTCTTCCCGCCGACACTTTTGCCACAGGACCTGCTTCGGGACAGTTTAACGGCAACGGCACCAAGCTCGAGGCCCCACGCTTTTCCAGCCAGCCGGTGCAGGGGTTTTCGGGGGTTCAGTTTGGACCTACGCCGGGTAGCTACTGGATGATGCCCGACAACGGCTACGGCGCGAAATACAACAGCGCCGATTATTTGCTCAGAATTTATAACATCACCCCCAGCGCCAAGCGCTCGAGCGGGGGCGCGGGTACAGTCGCGGTGGGTAAATTCATCTCGCTGAGCGACCCCAACAAAAAGATTGGCTTTCCCATCGTCAACGAGAACACC
>JACMOA010000246.1 GCA_014378225.1 Deinococcales bacterium
CCGTACCGTACCCGATACATGATCTTGGGATTTATCAATAAGGGCCTGCAACATCTCGCGTTCCGCGCTAAACCAAAAGCCGTTGTAAATCAGTTCGGCATAGCGTGGCATGATGCTGTCTTTCAGGTGGCCTGCACCTGCATCCATGGTAATCTGCTCTATTCCGCGATGGGCCTCCAGCAGGATTGTACCGCCCGGGGTTTCGTAAACGCCCCGTGATTTCATCCCCACGAAGCGGTTTTCCACCAAGTCAAGCCGCCCGACTCCGTGCGCTCCCGCAATGGTGTTGGCCCGCTCGAGCAGGGCTGCTGGACTCAGTTTTTCACCGTTGATACCCACCGGATTTCCGCCTTCAAACTCGAGTTCCACGTACTCCGCTTGGTCAGGCGCGTCTTCCGGGTTGGTGGAGTATTTGAACATGTGCGCGGGCGGCTCCGTCCAGGGGTCCTCGAGAATACCGCCCTCGAAGCTGATGTGCAGCAGGTTTGCATCGGTGCTCCAGGGGTCCTTGACCGTGGTGGGAACCGGGATTCCGTGCTCTCTAGCGTAATTCTCGAGGTCTGCGCGGCCTCTAAACTCCCATTCACGCCACGGGGCCACGGTCTGAATTTCGGGGCGCAGCGCGTAGGCGGTCAGCTCGAAGCGCACCTGGTCGTTGCCTTTTCCGGTTGCTCCGTGCGAAATCGCCACGGCACCTTCTTTTTCGGCAATGTCAATCATCGCTTTGGCAATGAGTGGGCGGGCAATGCTGGTTCCCAGCAGGTAATAACCCTCGTACAGGGCGCTCGAGCGCATCATGGGGAACACAAAATCACGCACAAATTCTTCTTTGAGGTCTAGCGCGTAAGCTGCAACCGCGCCCGTGGCCAGTGCCTTGACCCTGGCTTCTTCTACCTCATCGCCCTGCCCGATGTCGGCGGTAAAGGCTACCACGTCAAAGCCGCGCTCGAGCTGGAGCCATTTGAGGATGATGGAAGTGTCTAAACCTCCGCTGTAAGCGAGAACGATTTTGGGTTTGGTCATGAGGAAGCCTCCAGATTGAGCAAATAGGGTTGAGCAAGTGAGTTAAAACAGGGTAGGTTGGGACGATGCTCGAGTCCTACCTTAACTTCCCTCGAGAGTCTAAGTTTCTTTTATCTTGACAGCACCCTTACCTTAAAAGCACTCTTATCTTAAAACCATAGGACCGCCACACGCCAAACCTCCCTCTGAGTGCTCGAGGGAGAAGTTTAGCGTCGGCGGTTCTGGGGGGTCATCAGGGTTCTTTGAGGTACTCGAGTTATACGCTCAAGCTGTATCTTTATGCAGAATACACGCTCGAGAGTTGCAGGTCAAGTGTGATTTTGTGGAATATTCGGGGATATGGGGTTGTATAAATTCTTGGCTCGAGTGAATTTTCCGTGATTGCGCTCGAGGGGTACGATAAGTCATGACTCAGAGTGTGCGCTCAGAAAATCGGGGTAAGGATTTTTACCCGCTCGAGGGGTACAAGCCAAAACCACACCGTTTCACCATAAACGACCTCGAGCGCATGATTGAAGCGGGCATCATCGGCGAAGGTGCGGGTGTGGAACTAATGGAAGCAGAACTGCTCGAGATTCACCGGAGTATCTTAGGAAGCGATTACCTCGAGAAAGTGACCCTGTTTCCTGGCCAAACAGCCCGCCCACTCAAGTTTCTCGAAGTTGAGGTACCTTGGGATGTGGTGCTGATAGACTCAGATTCTACCGAGCTTGAAACTACACAGGAAGGCTCGAGCGGCTAAACTCGAGGGTATGACCGAGCCGCGCAGTTTAAAATTTGATTGGAACGCCCTGCCCACCCTAACCCCACAGCTCGAGGGAACGGGCGGAACCATTCGCACTGTGCTCGAGGATTTTCGAGTGGATGAGATTCCGCTTTATCCGTTCAGTGGCGAGGGAGAATTTCTATTCGTCCGGCTCGAGAAGCAGGGTCACAACACCAATCACCTCATGGGGGAGCTGTGCAATCAACTGGGCATTGAACCCAAAAAAGTGGGTGTGGCTGGACTAAAGGACCGTCACGCCATCACCACCCAGTGGATGAGTTTGCCCGCCAAGCTCGAGAAGCACCTGGGAAATTTTCAGCTCGAGGGGGTAAGAATTCTGGAAACGGCCCGCCACGACAACAAGCTGGGCATGGGACATTTGCAGGGCAATCGCTTTGAAATTCGGGTGAGAGGGGCGGCGAGGCCCTCAGAGCGGTCTGAGGGCCATTTTCGCCAAGACGCAAGTGAAACGCCCGAGCGTGCTCAGGCTGTGCTGGACCTGCTGCTCGAGCGTGGACTGCCCAACTATTTTGGGCCGCAGCGCTTTGGCGTGGATGGGCGCAACGCCGAAGAAGGTCTCAAGCTCATAAAGAATAAAATGCGCGGGGGCGGCAGTATTCCGCTCAAACGCTTCCTGGTCAGTGCGGTTCAATCGCAAATTTTCAACGCGTTCGTGGCGGCGCGGCTCGAACGGGACATTTTTGTCCGTTTGCTCGAGGGTGATATGGCCAAAAAGCACGACACGGGCGGCGTGTTCAAAGTGCTAGACGCTGAACTCGAGACCCCCAGAGCGCAGCGCGGCGAGGTTTCAGCGCTGGGAACGCTGTTTGGGCGCAAAGCCAAACCGCTGGGCGGTGAGGCCGGTTCACTCGAGCGGGAAATTTTAGCGTCATTTAGCCTCGAGCCAGAGGATTTTTCTTCTCGGCTGGGAGACCGCCGATTGACTCGAGTGTTCATCACCCATGCCTCGCTCGAGGGAACTGAGGACGGCTATTGGCTGCGCTTTGACCTGCCACGCGGTAGCTTTGCCACCAGCGTGCTGCGCGAGCTGACCAAAACGGCGGTGGACTCGGCAGACGAATCCTCGAGCGAGGAAGAAAACACCCTAGAAAGCAGCTCTGAGGCGTAACTTTCGCGGTTACCATCCACTTTTTAAATCGTTCACCTCCACACCAATGCGCGGCGCGTTCAGGTCTAGGATATCCCTACAAACGCTCGAGCCTAAGTTTAGCTCGAGCACCCCGGAAACGAAACCCGCTCAAACCTCAAGGAGATTTTGAAATGGCTAAACCGCAAGAAGTAACCGACGCAAATTTTACTCAGAGCATTTCTGAGGGCTATACCCTGGTGGACTTTTGGGCGCCCTGGTGCGGTCCCTGCCGCATGATTGCCCCCGTGCTCGAGGAGTTGGCCGACGATTACGCCGGAAAAATTAAAATTGTCAAGCTCAACATTGACGACAACCAGACCAGCGCCATGCAGTTCCGGGTTATGAGCATTCCCACCCTGATTCTGTTCAAGGACGGTCAGCCCGTGGAAACCATCGTGGGCGCACAACCCAAGCGCAACTTTGTGGAAAAGCTGAACAAGCACGTTCCTGCCGCTGTGGTGAACTAAACCTTTTTTAAAAGAACGCCGCTCTTTTGACTCGAGCGGCTTTCTTTTGGTAGACAAGGGTAAAAGCAGTTCGAGGACGCGAATCCTCGAGCTGCTTTTAAATGCTTTGACTACATGCTTGACATATTAGGCGTAACAGCCTCCATATTCGGGTCCTGGTCCAGCATTTGCATATGAGTTTGCTCGTGATTTAAGCGCAAATGAACGTGCGCGTCCACATGGTCAATGGCGCTGAGCGGTAGCCAATGGTGCATTCCGTCGCTCGAGGAGTTTTTGGTGAGCTTGATGTACTCGCCCTCCAGATGGTCCACCAATCCGTGGTGCTTTCCATCGGCACAAATGACTTCCATATGTTCCTGAATCTGATTTTTGAAATCCATGATAGTACTCCTTCACGACGGACTCGAGAAAGGCTCGAGCAAATTCATCGCTTTTCAGAGCATAAATCCAGCTTTCCTTGGCGGGGTGATACCGCCGTAAAGTGAGCTTCATCTCTGCAACAGCCGCCCTTCAGTTCTATTTTTTCAGGCCCTGCACAAACTGAACCAGTTGCTCGAGGTCGTTGCCCTGAATATTCGAGTAGCCAGCCATCGCCCCTTTTCCGTTGATAATGACACCCCTAAGCAGGCTTTTATCGAGTAAAATAGCGCTCTGCTGCAAACCTGGCCCGGTTCCACCCTGGCCTTGCGCCCCGTGACAGGCGGTGCAATTCTGGGTGTACAGGCTCGAGCCTTTGGAGGCCAGTTGTTCCTGATTCGGCTGGAGTTGGGCTAGAAGTGAATCGGCTTCTCCCCCACTGGGAAGGAGTTTTTTGTAACGCTCGAGGGCCACAATCGCTTTATCGTTCTGTCCAAAGCGGTTGTACACCGACCCCAACAGCAAAAACCCTTCTGGTTCTTGGGGGGCAACCTGGGTGCTCAGCTCGAGCAAACTCAGGCCCCGGCTGCTATTTGCGGGCTGTAGGGCCAACAGCAAACCAAAACGCCGCAGGGCTTTGGGTTCTTTTGGATTTTTCTGTAAAACCTTACCGTAAACACCCGCCGCGTCGGCCACCCGGCTGAGGTCAAAGAGGGCGTCTGCCAGCTCGAGTAGGGGTTTCACTTCGCCTGACTTGGCTTTCTGCTCGAGGGTAGAAATCCCCGCCGAGGTTTGCAGCAGTTGGGTATAGTCTGCGGTCAAGCCGCGCCGTTGCCAGCTCGAGAGGAAGGTAAACAGTCCAATTCCCAAAACCGCTACGACCGCAAACGCCACTCCCACGACCAGCGGTGTGATTGAACGCCCGAGCACTTTTCCCTCGAGTTTAGGGGGCAGATGGTCCAACTCACTCAGCACTCGAGCGGCCCGCACTTTGAGCCGCAATCTTTCACGCTCGAGTTCGGGGTTGAAAGCAGATTCTTCGGGTTCTAACTCCTCGAGCTGCCGAAAAATCAAATCGCGCTCTTCTTCCAAATCGGCTCGAGCGCTGTCCTCGCGCACCGCTTTGGTTTGACCCAGCGCGGGAGCAAAAGTGACGGCCAGCCAGAACAAAAGTAAAAGAGCCAGAAAAACGTATATCAAGTTCAACTCCCAAAACCACCCCAATCATCGCTCTAATAGGTCAAACCTCAAACTCCAGAAAGAACACCCTAAAAATCTTTTAATTCATTACCAAACCGCCCTATCCGCCCCTCGAGCTTAACCTAAAGCCTCGAGTCGGGTGTCCTGTGCGGCTCTTGCATGGAGCGCTCGAGCATTTCCCTGTCCACTCGCTCGAGCATTTCCGCCGAAACCTGAGCGGTGTTTTTACGCTTCATAGTGCTCCACCACAGGGCTGCCCCACCAAAAAGCGCAATCACTGGAACGCCCCACAGCACCAGGTTGATGCCGCGCCGGGGTGGCTCGAGCAGGATAGTATCGCCATAGCGGGTCTGAAAAAAGCCGATGATTTCAGCGTCGGTGCGGTTTTGCTGTAAAAACTCGCCAATTTGCCGCTTGACCTCGAAAGCGAAGGGAGCGCGGCTATCTGCCACAGACTCGCCCTGACACACCAGACAGCGCAGTTTAGCGCCAATATCACGCACTCGAGCCTGCTGGTTTTCGTTCAGCTCCAGGTTGACATCCGGGACGTTCTGGGCCAGGGCAGTGCTCGAGAAAAACGGGGCGCTCGAGAGCAAAAGGGAAAGCAAAATTACTCGAGCGTTCACAGCTTAATACCCAGCAGCTCAAGGTTTTGCCGCATTTCTACGGATGTGATGGCCCCAATCTTGCGCTTGACCACTTTACCGCTCGAGTCCACAAAAAAGGTTTCGGGCGGTGCAGTCACGCCGTAGTCGAAGGCCAGATTGTTGTTCGTATTGAGCAAGCTGGGAAAGGTGTAGCCAAACTGCTGGGCAAAAGCACGAGCCTTACCTGGATTATCACGCATCAAAATGCCCACCAGCGTAGCCTGACCCTTGAGCTTATCCGCCAGTTCTCGAAAAAGCGGGGCCTCTTCACGGCAAGGTTCGCACCAAGACGCCCAGAAGTTAATTACCATCGGCTTACCTTTGAGCGCACTCGAGCTAAACTGAGTTCCGTCTAGCGTTTTCCCAGAAATAGCAGGTGCATTTCGGCCCTCGAGCACACTTTTTGCGTCGTCGGTTTGGGTGAGCAAGCCCACCGCCAACAGCGCCAAAACCGCCACCATCACCAACAGCGGCAGAAACCGAGTCCACGGCGCTCGAGCACTCTCTTTTTGAGTTGGGTCTTGAGATAAATTCACAAGTAAAACCTCTTTAGACTCTGCATTTCCGCTTTAGCTCATCGCTCATGACCGATTACTAATCCGCCGCCTGAGCCACGCTCTTCACCGCTCGAGCCTGACGCACCTGCGGAGAAAGCAGCGTAATTCCAGACCCGATAATCATGATGAAAGTTCCCAGCCAAATCCAGCTCACC
>JACMOA010000247.1 GCA_014378225.1 Deinococcales bacterium
AGTCAAGGCCGTTACCGCCATTCGCAACTCCGCCATTATTGACATTGGCGGCGCGGGTATGGTGGGCGTGCCAAACGTAGTTTCACGGATTTTTAATGTGCTCGCACAGGAAAACGTCAATGTGCTGATGATTTCCCAATCCTCGAGTATGGCCAATATTTCATTGGTAGTCATGCGCCCGGAAGCCAAACGTGCTTTTGAAGCGCTCAAAGCCCAATTCGAGGGCGGTGAGTTTGTGCGAACCTTTGAGCTGTGGGAAGACGTAGCCACCGTAGCCGTGGTGGGCGAGGGTATGCGGGGAGAGAAAGGCGTGGCCGCCAAACTATTCAATGCAGTGGCGGCGGAGGGAATCAGCCTGCACATGATTTCTCAAGGCTCGAGCGAACTGAACATCAGTTTTTGCATTGACGAAACCGAGGTGGAGAAAGCGGTTAAGGCAGTGCATAAGGCGTTTGCGCTCGAGCGTCAAATGTCAGGGGCGACAAAAGACGGGTAGCCACGAGGGCTATCCCTACAAACCCCAGATTTTGGGTAGGGGCAATCTCACGCGGTTGCCCTGCTAGCGAACCAAACCTCCATGAACCTCATCCACGGCCAAACCCAACTGCTCGAGCTACTTTGCATCGCCCCACACCCGGACGACGCCGAGATTGGTGCGGGTGGAACCCTGATTAAAGCGGTCCAGGCCGGAAAAACCGTGGGCATCCTCGAGCTGACACGCGGTGAGATGGGAACCCAGGGAACCCCTGAAATCCGGCTCGAGGAGACCAGGCAGGCGGCTGAAATTATGAAGCTCAGCTTTCGGGGAAACCTCGAGTTGCCCGATGGAAGTATTGGAAGCGAAGGGGAACACGCCCTGAAACTGGCTCGAGCGCTGAGAATCCTGTGTCCGCGCACGCTTTTGCTGCCGCATTTCCAGGACCGTCACCCGGACCACATCTCGAGCTACCAAATCGGCAAAAAAGCGGTTCATCTGGCAAGTCTGCGTAAGGCCGCACTCGAGGGCGACCCACACCGGGTTGCGCGAGTTTTGCTGTACCAGGGAAACGCCCCGCTCGAGCCAGGTTTGCTGGTGGACGTGAGCGGACAGCTCGAGGTGTGGGAGCGCTGTGTGATGGCCCACGCCAGCCAGTTCACCGGGGCGGCGGTGTCCGAGACGGTGACACCAGATATCCTTGAGCGCAGAAAGGCCCGCATGATGTACTGGGGAACTTTTGCCGGGGTTCGGTACGCCGAAGCTTTTGTGAGTGAAGTTCCGTTTCTGCTCGAGGGTTTGTAGCCAAGCTGGATGACACTCGAGGGTTAGAATGACGTTGTGAAACTTCTGTCCTTAGTTTTGACCCTGATAGGCACAGCGCTCTTAAGTCAAGCTCTATCCGCGAAGCTCGAGGGAACTTTTATTGGGACTATCGGGACTTCACCTGTGGTTTCAGTATTTGGAACCAGGGACGCTCTGTTTGAGCATAGTTACTACTACCGCAAATTTGGGCAGGACATCGAACTCGAGCAGACTGAGCAAAACGGCAAAATTGTGCTGACCGAGTACGGCGCTTTTCCAGAGCGCCTTAAGCGGGCCACCCTGACCGGAAGGCTTGAGAGTGGAAAGTTCAGCGGAACCTATACCCTGATGGCAGGCGGCAAAGCACTGCCCGTGAACCTGAAACGGGTCTCGAGCGTGGACCTGACGAGTCGTTTTAACAATCCTCAGCTCGAGGATTGGAAGAAAAATAATCCTTACACCTTCCTGAAATTTGACCGCCCACTCGAGTCGGGACTCTTTGTCAGAAACTCGAGTGGCACAGGAAAAATGCGAGCTGTCAAGGGGAAATTGGGAAATTGGGCTTATTCCTGGCTCACCGAACCAAAATCCAAAATTTCGCTTCCCCGGCTCGAGGGAACCCAGTTTAATAGGGTGAATTTGACTCTCGAGGCGCATCAGCTCGAGGTGGCGGCTCAGGTGCTCGAGTGTAATGTGAGCGAACCAACCAACAGCTTCGAGTACACCCCAAAGCTCATTTTGACCAACACCAAACTGGTTAGTGTCCACGCGGCGGTGTATCTGTACTGCGGCGGCGCACATCCCACCAGTTATTCGGATTTTCTGACGCTCGAGGTGGAAAGTGGTAAAAGGCTGGAACTCGAGGACCTTTACCGCTTTGTGCCCATTCCGTTGGGCGTAAACCTCCAGACGCTCGAGCCGTTCGAGAAATGGGAAACCTACGCCAGCGCCCGTGAAAAGGTGCTCGAGAAATTGATTTACGCTCAGCGCCCAGATTTGAAGAAAAACAGTGAGTGTTACGGTAATGAAACGGGACTGGAAGCCTGGAAATCGCTGTCTTGGTGGCTTTCGCCCCAGGGTTTGGTGCTTGAGTCAAACTTTCCCCATGTGGCTGCGGCCTGTACCGAGGCGGTTACGCTGCCTTATTCAGTGCTGGAGCGTTACAAAGTTTCCAAACTTTTACCCTGAATACAACTTTGGGAAATGCTCGAGGGTGAGAAAATTTGAGTAAAATCTTAAGGTTACTCAACGCAAAATAGATTCAGCTTCACAACGCCCAGAACAGTGTGGAGCTAATTTTATCTCGAGTCCACTCAAACCGCCATTCTGCAATCTGACTAAACTTCACTGGAGCATTACATCTTGCTGACGCTCGAGGGAGATACTGAGGAACCTTAAACGACCACTCTGGTATTTAACTTCCCCTCGAGAAATTTTGAACTTCTTCTGGCCCGTTCACCAACTCAAACCTTCTGAGAGACCCCACCATGATTAGTGTGATTATTCCCACCTACAAGCGCCCCAATTTCCTCGAGCGAGCGCTCAAATCCGTGCAAGCACAGACGGTCCAGAGCTGGGAAGCCATCGTGATAGACGACGGCAACGGCGAGGGCATCGAGCGGGCTTTCTCACTGCGCGACGCGCGAATTCGGGCCTACCCCAACTGGGGTCACCGCCAAACTGATGCTCGAAACACCGCGCTGCTGCGGGCCGAATGTGACTACATCGCGCTGCTGGACGACGACGATTGGTGGGAGGACCCCCAACACCTCGAGCGCTGTCTGGAACAGTTGCGACGGCAAGACGCGCTGGTTTACCGGAGCGGTTATCTGGTCACAGAAAAAAATATGCAGGAACTCGAGCGCTTGAGTTACACGCTGGGTGCGACCCCAAAGAGCCTCGAGAGCGACAATTCTTTACTGGTGTCCGGCGTGGCCTACCCCAGAAAGTTTCACGACGAGCTGGGCGGGTTTGATGACCGTATGGGCCATTACTGGGACTGGGACTGGTATTTGCGGGTAGTAGAAGCAGGCTATCCGCTGCTCGAGGTAGAGGGTCCCGGCGTGTGCATTGCCCTGCACGAATCCAACGCTTCGGGCGAACATCAAAACCTGCTCGAGCGGGCCAGTGACCTGAACCGTTTGTGCCAGAAACACGGACTCGAGGGTATTAAACTCAAAAATCATCACAGTTTGCTGCTCGAGGGAGAACCTGAGCTTTATAGCGGGGCTTGAAAGGTTTCGGTTGGTACAAAATCTAGAGAAAAAGGGCGACAGTGTTAAAACCTGTCGCCCTTTTTAGAGTCTGCTCGAGTGGAAATTAAGTATTCTGGGCTTTATTCTCAATGGCTTGACGCAGAGCAGCTTCTTCAAAGCGGGTGGACAGCACGAAGAAGGTGGGCGCCCAGAGGCCCACGAAGATACCGAAACGCTCGGCGTGCGCGTCGTCTTCAGTGTAGCCGCGTCCCTCGTTGCGCTTGTTCTGCCAAATCCAGATACTGCCCCCAATGCTGGCAAACCCCAGGACGAAGCAGACGTTAGACAGCAGGCGGTTGGTTTTCTCGTTCATAAAATCTCCTGTAAAGCATGACCTGTAGAGCATGACCTGTAAAGCGTGAATGGGTGAAAGAAAAGCAAATAGAACTCGAGGATTGTCCTGGAGTTCTATTCTGGCCCTCGAGTGTATGAGATAACCGCACTCGAGGGTACATTTGGCTTTATTAAAGAAGGGATGAAGAAAAGCTTCTCAACGTTTGATACCAAGTTGCCTTCATTACTTTCCACCCCGGAAAAAGCACC
>JACMOA010000248.1 GCA_014378225.1 Deinococcales bacterium
GACCCTCGAGCGTTAATTCCCGCCAGCACGCTTAAACGGTAAATACTGCGGATACCAGAACCGCTCCCGCGCAAACTCCTCGAGCTGAACCAGATTCATCCCGCGCAGTCTGTACTCCGCCGCCACGCCGTCTTTCAGGGCTTGGGCCATCACTCTCGAGGCCACCGTAACGCTGATTTCACGCAGCATCCGCATCGGTGGGTAAATGCGGCCCTCGGCAAAGCAGAATTCTGGAGTGCAGTCTGAAAGCGCGTAAGCGGCCTCGAGCACCATCGCGTCGGTAATTTCTCGCGCCCGCGCCAGAATGGCACCAAAGCCCAGACCCGGAAACACGAAAGCGTTGTTGCCCTGCCCGATGGGGTAAATTTTGCCGCCCAGCAAAACGTCCGCAAAAGGGCTTCCGGTGGCGATAATGGCGCGGCCCTCGGTCCAGCGCAGCGCGTCTTCGGGCAGCACTTCGGTGCTCGAGGTGGGATTACTGAGGGGAAAGAGAATTGGGCGCTCAGAATTTGCACCCAGTGCGCGAACAATGGGTTCAGAGAACAGGCCGCCCACGCCGGATAGCCCCAGCAGGGCAGTGGCCCCGGATTCCCGAATCGTCTCGAGCAGACTGGGAATCTCGTTTACCGTGTTCCAATTCTGAATGCGCCCCTGCGTCTGACAGTAGTCACACTGGTGGTCTTCGGCGTTTCCATTCTCGAGCAGCAGGCCCGGACGGTCCACCACCAAGACCCGCGCTCGAGCTTCTTCCCGAGTCAATCCCTGCTTGAGTAACCCCTTAGTGATGGCCCAGGTTACGCCAATGCCGCCCGCACCCGCGCCCACCACCACAAAAGTTTGGTCCTCGAGCCGCTCCCCTTTGAGCTTACAGCCGTTCATCAAACCCGCCAGCGCCATTGCTCCGGTTCCCTGAATGTCATCGTTAAAGCTGGGAACCACTTTACGGTAGCGCTCGAGCACTTTAAACGCCGTACCACGGGCAAAATCTTCCCACTGAATGATGGCTTTGGGATAGCGGCTCGAGACCGCTTCCACAAACTTATCCAAAAAGTCGTCGTAGGCGGCCCCGGTCAGTCGGGCGTGCGGCACACCCAGATACATCGGGTCCTGGGTCAGCTCGAGTCGGTCTGTTCCCACGTCCAGCTCTACCGGCAGGGTTTTGTCCGGCCCCACGCCGCCGGCCACGGTATAAATGCTCAGTTTGCCAATGCTGATGGCCATACCGCCAAAACCCTGGTCTCCAATCCCTAAAATGGCGCTCGAGTCGGTGGCTACAATCATTCGCACGTCCTCGAGTGGAACGTTATCGAACACCCTTTCAGCTTTCTCGAGGGTGCCTGTGGACAGCGTGACCCCGCGTGGGTAGCGGTAGATGCTGGAGAAATTTTTGACCGCCTCGCCCACTGTGGGGGTGTACAGGATGGGCAGCAATTCTTCGATGTGCTGCTCGAACAGCGCGTAAAAGTTGACCTCATTGCGGTCCTGTAAATTTCGCAGATAAATGTGTTTCTCGAGGTCGTTGGGACACAGGCGGTACTGACGGTAGGAGCGCTCCACCTGCTCGGGGAGCGTGCTGATGTGCGGCGGCAGTAAACCGTCCAGCTCGAGCAGTTCGCGCTCCTCGCTGGTGAAGGCGGTGGATTTATTTAAGAGGGGCAGGTGCAGCAAGCTGAATCCTGCCACATCTACCTCGAGATGGCGTTGGCCGTCTGAACCGCGCAAAACGTCGTAATAACGGGAAACTCGAGGCATGGGTGCCTTAGCGTACCGCGCTCGAGGCTGAAGGTGCAATGTTCACCGCAATGGATTACCACAAGCAGCGGTAAACCGCTCAACCCGCACTCGAGTGGAGGTTCAAACCCCTGTCCTGGCCTCGAGTGCGAAAGACTTAGGGTAGGTCTTTCGTTTCAGCACCCGAGTATTTCTCGCTCACAACTGCTTACTGTTTTATGTCCTTTTCACCCTCGAGCCTGTAAACTATCCTTGAAAAAGGAGTTTCTATGAATCCTGTGTTCTTGAGAATTGGCGATTTTACCATTGCCTGGTATGGCGTGTTGATGACGGCGGGCATCGTGATAGGGGCCATCATCGCTCAGAAGTTTGCAGCCAAGCGCGGTCTCAATGAGCGCTTGATGTCGGATTTGCTGTTCTGGGCCATCATCTGGGGCATCATCGGCGCACGGATTGGCTTCATTCTGACCAGCTTTTCGGTGTTCAAAAACGCCTCGTTTTTTGACTACATCAACATTCGTCAGGGCGGTCTGGCGGTTCACGGTGCAGTGATTGCGGGTATTTTAGTGGGCGTCTATTACACCTGGCGCTACAAAATTAACTTTTACCGTTACGGCGATTTGTTCGCACCTATGTTGGGTTTGGGCATCATCGGGGGGCGGCTGGGCAACATCATGAACGGTGCAGATACAGTGGGACGGCCCACGAACTCTATCTTTGGCTTTCGCTGGCCGGACTGGGCCACGGCCTTTCACACGAGTATGTGCAATAAAGACGCAGCCGAGAATTTGGCTGAATACTGCCCAAACGGCATCGTCACCCAGCCCGTACACTTTACTCAGCTTTACGGTGTAATCATTGGCATCATCATGGTGCTGCTGGGCTACCTCTGGCTGCGCTCGAGGAAGCCGGGTTACGTGTTCTGGCAGGCTATCTTGTGGTACAGCATTCTGCGGGCAGGCTGGGAGGAAACGTTCCGTCTGAACCCACTCTGGGTCAAGGTCTACGAAGGTCCAGGCAAGTTTGACGTAGGCTTTTTTACCGCCACCCAACTATTCAGCATCCCCCTGATTGTGGTGTGCATCTTTATGCTGTGGCGCATCTCCAAACAGCCAGACCAACCACATCCTATCGAAACGGAACAGTCTGAAACCCCCTCGAGCGTACCAGCGGGCGTGGCGTGACGGTAGGCGTAGTGGGGCGCTCGAGCGTTGAGGTTTGTTTGGGAGATGGAGAAATGGGGAGATGGAGAGATGGGGGAATAGCATGGGCTTTTAGCCGATGCTCGAGCGTCTTTTCCCCTGCACCTTTGCACCCCCACACCCCCACTTTCTCTCCTCCCCTCGAGCACCACCAAAAGGCCCCTGTATGAGCATTCTCCCGCTCGAGGTGGTCATTCTAGCTGCCGGACAGGGAACCCGGATGCGCTCCAAAGTTCCTAAAGTGCTGCATCCCTTACTGGGCCGCTCCATGCTGGGCTACGCGGTCAAAAGTGCACAGGCCTTGGGAGCGGAAAACATCGTGGTTGTCACGGGACACGGCGCAGAGCAGGTGGAAACGTCCCTTGAGGGTCAGGGAGTGACCTGTGTGCGCCAGGAACAGCGGCTGGGAACCGGACACGCTTTTCTGCAAGCTGCACCCGCCCTTAAAGGCGGTCCTATTCTGTTGCTTTACGGCGACACCCCGCTCATCCAGCTCGAGACCCTGAAATCCATGCTCGAGCACCATCAGAGTGCGGGCGCAGGCTTGACCATCCTGACCGGAGAACTCGAGGACGCTTCTGGGTATGGGCGTATCGTGCGGGATTCTGTCGGCGGGGTGCTCGAGATTGTGGAAGAAAAATCCGCAAGCTTTGAGCAGAAAAAAATTCGTGAGTTCAACAGCGGTGTGTATTTGATGGACGCTCGAGCGCCGCAACTGGCAGGCCACATTCAAAACACCAATGCAGCAAGCGAGTATTACCTCACCGATTTGCTGGCTCTCTACCGGGCCGAGGGCGCACGGGTCGAAGCCTTCAAAGTTGCGGACTCGAGCGAACTGATGGGTGCAAATGACCGCCTGCAACTGGCAGACGCGGCTCGAGTGTTGCAGGGTCGCATCAACGGGAAGCACATGCGGGCGGGCGTGACGTTATTGGATTCCTCGAGCACGTTTATTGAGGACACGGTAGAGATTGCACCGGATACCATCCTGGCGGCGGGAGTTCATCTGTTGGGCAGCGCAAAGCTGGGCGAGGGTGTGCAGGTGGGGCCGTACAGTATTTTGGACTCGAGCCAAGTGGGAGACCACACGCAGATTGGACCGTACACAATTGTCAAAGATTGCCTGCTCGAGGGCGGCTGCATCATTCACGCTCACTCGGTTCTGAATGGCGCACGGGTAGCGCAGGGAGCCGATGTGGGGCCGTTCGCCCGTCTGCGTCCTGGCGCAACCCTCGAGCAGGATGTGCATGTGGGCAATTTTGTGGAAGTCAAAAACGCCCGTCTGGGTGCAGGCAGCAAAGCCGGACATCTGGCCTACCTGGGAGACGCCGACTTTGGGCGTGAGGTCAACGTGGGCGCGGGAACAATTACTGCCAATTACAACGGCCTCGAAAAAAACCTCACTCGAGTGGAAGATGGCGCGTTTATCGGCAGTAATTCGGTCCTGATTGCACCTATTACCGTAGGGCGCGGCGCAATCGTAGCGGCGGGTAGCGCCCTTTCACACGATGTCCCCGAAGGCGCTTTGGGTTTGGCCAGGGCGCGGCAAGAAAATAAAGCCGGGTTTGCCCGCCGTTACTGGAAGGGAGCCGGGACCCAGCTCAAGCTCGAAGTCTTACGGGCGTGGCTCGAGGAAAATTCGGCTGACTCTTGATTTTCTAAACCCTTGACAACTTTATATGCCGTTTAGGGGTTTGGGAAGCGTGCAGCACGCAGGCCAAAAAGTGAAGTACCTCGAGCCACGTCAAAAACATGACAAAAACTCCTGTTCCATTCGGACCCCTCGTCCCACATGGCGTGTCAACCCCTAAACGGCATAACTTAAAAGGTCCAAACCCTCGAGTCAAATCTATCAACGTTCATCGGGGATTCAGCTCGAGGGTCTTTAATGGCATTTGTCCAATCCAAGTGTGGACGTTCAGGGTAAGCTCTTATTAGAAGGTTTTTGAAATCGATTCTTTTACGCTCGAGTATTTTTGAAAATTTCGTTTGTGGGAACTTTGCTTCTACTCACACCCTCTAACCTTTGCCTTCAAACCCTCTACTTTCAATCCCCAAAAGGAGAACAACATGTTCGGAAACATAGGCTTACCCGAAGTTTTAATCGTGCTGGTAGTTGTTTTGCTCATCTTTGGACCCAAGAAACTTCCCGAGCTTGCCAAAGGCATCGGTCAAAGTATGCGCGAGTTCCGCAAGGGAAGTCAGGGTCTCAAGGACGAACTCGAGGGCAGCTTCAAGGACGACCCCAAGTCTGCTAATGCTCCGGTTCATACCGCCCAAGTCCACAGTGTTCCTGACGAAACCATTGTGATTACTCCCTCGAGCGTGTCTCATTCGAGTCCAGTTCCCTCGAGCGCCATTCCTCAGAAAGTGGTTCAAGAGTAAATTTTAAATTTGATAGGGGCGCATTTCATTTGCGCCCCTAGTTTATAAGAGCCATAAAGCTTAAAATCATAAAGTAAATTCTCCTCGAGTGTGACCCCTATCTATGTAACCCACGCCCGAGAAACCCAACCCGAGAAACCATGTCTAAAATGAATCGTCGTACCAATCCCACCGCAGACGCGCCCCTGCTCGAGCATCTCGAGGAGCTGCGGACCCGTTTACTACTGGCCATTGGCTTCTGGATTGCCGGAGCTTGTGTCGCCTGGATTTACCGGGGCGAGCTGATTAATGTGTTGCAAGGCCCACTCGAGAGTGTTCGAGACCGGGTTAGGGTGGTCACTACTGCATTGACCGACCAGCTTTTTATCAGCTTTTCGGTGGCGTTGTGGGGCGGTTTTATCCTGGCGCTGCCTTTGATTTTGCACCAGCTCTGGATGTTCATCGAACCCGGTCTTACTCGTGAGGAACGGCGCTGGGCCATTCCCTTCATTTTGGGTGC
>JACMOA010000249.1 GCA_014378225.1 Deinococcales bacterium
CCAAGACAGTGCCACTTTGTCCAAGACCCGGTTTGATTTTGCCACCCTACCCAACGGTTTGACCGTGCTGGGCGAACCGCAGCCGCAGGCCCGCAGTGTGGCGCTGGGTTATTTTGTGCGAACCGGTTCCAGGGATGAGGGGCCGAGTGAAGGAGGGTTATCGCACTTTCTCGAGCACATGGCCTTCAAGGGGACCAGAGAGATAGACGCGCTGGAACTCAACCGCCGTTTTGACCTGTTGGGCGCGAGTGTGAACGCTTTTACCGGAGAGGAAGTGACCGCCTATCATGCGGCCACGCTGCCGGAACACGCCACCGAGCTGCTCGAGCTGTTGACTGGACTCCTACGCCCAGAGCTGCGCCGGGAGGATTTCGACCTCGAGAAAGCGGTGATTCTGGAAGAAATCGAAATGTACGACGACATGCCCGAATCCAGGCTGTTTGACTTTTTACGGCCCCAGTTTTACGGGGGTCATCCGCTGGGAAATTCGGTGTTGGGGTCGCGCTCGAGCGTCTCTGGCCTGAGCCGTGAATCCATGCTCGAGTATCACGGGAGGCATTATGCACCCAATAATCTGACCCTGGCTTTTGCTGGAAACTACAGGTGGGACGCGCTGCTCGAGCGGGTGAGTGAACTGACCGGAGGCTGGACCGCTGGAGTGACTTCTCGAGCCTATCCCGAGTTTTTAGCCCGCTCGAGCGTACAAATTCTGCCGGACGAGACGCTAAGCCGCGCCCTGATGGGCATGATGTATCCAGGCTTTCCAGCCACCGACGGGCGCAAACTGGCCTCGAGCGTGCTGGCCGATATTCTGGGCGGCGAAAACGGGCGGCTGCACTGGGCTTTGCTGGACACCGGACTGGCGGACGAAGCCAGCCTATCTCATCAGGAATCTGATGGTTTGGGCCACTTTGAAGGTTTCTTGTCCTGCGACCCAGAGCGGGCTTTGCAGTGCCTGGAGATTTTTGACGGCGTGCTCGAGCGGGTAACGCGGGAAGGCATTACCGAGGCCGAGCTGAGACGGGCCAGAAACCGAATGGCGGTAGCCACGGCCCTGCGCGACGACACCCCGTACCCACGCTTGTTTGCGCTGGGCCTGGAATACCTGTACACCGGAAAGTTGCTGAGTACCGCAGAGGGGGTGGAGCAGGTGTGTGCGGTCACGCTCGAGCAGGTTCAAGAAGTGCTCGAGCAGAGGCCGTTTACGGTGCGCTCATTGACGGCTTTGGGAAAAGTGGAAAAGCTCGAGGGAAAAATCTGAGTTTATCAAAATTACCCCGCAAGATTCTGTTAGCGCCCCACTCGAGCGTAGGTCAAAATAGAGCTATGTCCCTCACCCGAGAGCAGATGCTCGAGATTTTTCAGAAGGCCGACGCCACACACAACGGCGAGTTCATCACGGGCGTGCTGACCACCGGAATTTACTGCCTGCCGTCCTGCAAGGCCCGCAAGCCCAAACCGGAGAACGTTCAGTTTTACGCCACGCCTGAAGACGCCAGAGCTGCCGGGTTCAGAGCCTGTAAAAAATGCAAACCAGACGAGTTCTATCTGGGTGAGTTTGCCCGGGAAAGCCTGATTGAAGGCCTGGTTGAAAGCCTCTTCCTCGAACCAGCACGATTTAAAAATGTGGAAGCGCTCACCGTGGCTTCCGGCATCGGCTCGAGCAAATTGTACGAGCTGTTCCGAACCCACTATCACGCCACCCCGCTCGAGATTTTAATGAAAGCACGGCTCGAGGCGGCGTGCAGAGCGCTGCTGCTCTCCAACCGTCCGGTCACAGAAATTGCCTTTGAGGTGGGCTTCGAGAGCCTGTCCAGCTTTAACGAAAACTTTCGCTCGAGCTTACTGCTCACCCCGCTCGAGTACCGACGTATGACAGAGGACATGGGATTTTCCATCGCTCTGCCGCCAGATTATCCGCTCAAGTTCATTCTCAAACATCTGGCTCGAGATTCGGAGAGTTTGACCGAACGCATTGAAGGCCACACCTA
>JACMOA010000250.1 GCA_014378225.1 Deinococcales bacterium
CACCCGTCAGGGCCACGCTCAGCCGGATTTTGAAACCGTGGACACCTCTGCCCGATTCCTTCCCAGATTCGCTCAAAAGATTTCGGAAGCGCTCGAGCGGGGTGAAAAGGTTGCTCTGGCAGATGTTGCTTATCCCAACGGCGCAGAAAAACGCTTGATGAATCTGCTCAAGAATGCGCTGCTGCACAACCTTCTCGGGTACGCGGCCTGGAACACGGCGGGAAACACGCTGGGCAGCGCGATTGCCACAGCGGTGTGCGGGCTAGAGGGTCAAAACGAACGCGCTCGAGTGGAAGCCCTGTTCTCGAGACTGGTGGACGACTGGATTTATCAGGGTGAGTTTCGTTTGCAGGTCTGGAACGCGCTCGAGCGGCCCAGTATTTTTGACTTGGGCGATTTAAAGGCTCGAGCGGAATCTGAAATTGAACTCCGCATTAAACCTGCTGCCCTCGAGCTGTGGAACACCTATTTCGCCCCGCACTATCCCAACTTGAAGCTCGAGTGGAACGGCTCTTCCCTGGCGTGGCCCCGGCTGTTCACCGGGGTTTTCCCGCTCAAGGTCAAAAATGTCTAACTCGAATATTCCGGTGCTGGCCTTTGACCTGGGAGGAACCAAGCTTGCCGCCGCGCTTGTCCGCGAAAATCGGATTCTCGAGCGTAGACAGGTTCCCACTCCCGAAGACCGAAGCCCCGAAAACATCGTTCATACCTTTACAGCGCTTTCTGAAAATTGGCTCGAGCAGGTTTCTAAAGTCGCTGTTGCAGTCACTGGACATCTGAAAAACGGTAGGGTCACTGCGCCTAATCAAAAAACCTTGCCCTGGACCGATGTGGATTTGACGGCTTTGCTCGAGCGGAGCACTGGAAAGCCCACCACCATACTCAACGACGCTGACGCTGCCGCCTGGGGCGAGTTTCGTTTTGGGGCAGGGCGCGGCTCGAGCCGGATGATGTTTGTCACCGTGTCTACGGGCGTGGGTGCGGGTCTGGTGCTCGAGAACACTTTGCTCGAGGGCGCGGAATTGGGCTTTACCCGGCTCGAGGATGGAACCCCACTCGAACTCACCGCTTCGGGCGCAGCCCTGGACCGATATGCCGTGAGGCGCGGTTGGAACGGAGCACGGGCGGTTCTCGAGCACGCAGGAAAAGACCAGGAAGCTCAAATTCTGCTCGAGCGCACCGCTATGCTCATCGCTGGGAAGCTCTGGGACGCATATCAACTTCTTTCCCTCGAGCGGGTGGTGGTGGGCGGAGGGCTTGGACTTTCGCCAGGGTTCCTCGAGCGGGTGCGAAAATATTTGAACGGTCAAATTGACCTTGTTCCAGCGGAGTTGGGGGTAGACGCTGGACTGATGGGTGCGGCGGCCTGGAAGTGAAGGTGGAAGATGAGTGATACAGAATCAAGCTGATTTCCACCTCTGCTGCGTTGCGCTTGTCTTGCATAAAGCGGCACCTACAGCAATTCTCTCATTTTCAAACAGTATAATCAATTCATGCCTGAAAGTTACGGC
>JACMOA010000251.1 GCA_014378225.1 Deinococcales bacterium
AGTAACAGTAGCAGCGAACTGGGACCTCTGGTCTGCCGGGTGGGGACGGGCAGGGAGACCCCGCCCCCGCTCGAGTTATTTGCCTGTGCCATAGAGGTCCGCGTAACGCTTGGCAATGTCGGCCTGTAGGGTGACCCGGCGGGTCTGATAGGGTTTGATAGCACGACCCGTCAGAATACCCAGCGAGGTCTCTACCCAGCCCCAACCCTCACAATAAGGTTGAAACTCGAGGTAGCCCACATAACCCATAGGCTTGGTTTTGAGCAGGTCTGCCGAGGGCTTGTCTCCCCCTAAGGTAAACAGAGCTACATCTTTTTCGCGGCCTGCATCTTTGGCAGCGTTGTATGGCTCGAAGCCCAGACCGTCCCAGCAGGGAATCATGGCGAACACCGCGTTGGGGTGAGCTGCCAGGATGGCCTTCATGCCGTCGGCTGCATTTTGGCCGGTGGACGGGTCTACCATCAGGACGTGTTTGTCGTCGAGTTTCATTGCAGTTTTAAAGGCTTTGGCTGCTGCTCCAGTGCGGGTGACGCAGGCGGTGGCGGGTTTGTAGGTGAACTCCACGAAGAAGAGTTCTTTACCCATCCAATCGGCTTGCTGGCGCGCTTGTACCGCTTTGACCAGATTTTGTGCGCCCAGACGTCCGGCGAAGGCGTCCGAGATGCCATAGTTGTACGGAATGTATTCGTTAGGGCCGTTATCAATGCCCACAAAGGGTAAGTTCAAGTCTTGCGCCCGTGCGCCAATACCGTCTAACACGTCGGGTCCCTGGCCCCCGGTCCCAATGACGCTGGGTTTGCGAACCAGCAGGGTCTCGAACAGGTCTGGAATCTTGGCCGCGTCGCCCGCAGCATCAGCTTCATAAAAATTAGCTTTATAAAACTTGGCGGCGTCTTTCATCCCCTGGGACCAGACCCCAAAGAAGGGGTGTCCTTTGTTAGGACTAACAAAAGCCAAGTTATAGGCACGCGGTAGGCGCTTGGGAAGTGCCACCACTTGCCCACAAGCCTCACGTCCAGTGGCCTTGGTGACATCGGCTGCGGTCCAGGTCGTGTTGCTTTGGGCGTTGGCTCCAGATGTAAAGACCAGGGCAAGGAGGAGGAGTTGAGTAAGGGAGCGCAAGGATGGGTTCATGGGGTCTCCTGAGGACAGACCTGAGATTTAGGGCTGAAAGAAAGAATACCGAACAAAGAATTCCCTGTTCGACAGCGTACCTTTTCGACGCTTCTCACTTTCAAACCTGCTTTGAATTGTCTGTTGCCTGGATTCTAGTCTAGCGGTCTATTGAAATTTGAGTATCCTATTTTCGCACTCTTAATTGCACAAGTTTGCACTAACTGAGAAACACAGCTAAAATCTTCCCATGTCTCCTCCTCGAGTGATGCGTTACACCCGAGAGGATTACTTTCCCATTGGCGAGTTTCCCCTGTATCTCAACCGTACTCCGCACGAGGGTGACTTTGGGGCGCACGATCACGACTTTATGGAGATTCAAGTCGTGTTGAGGGGCTACGGAATGCACGTCACTGCCGCCGGAGCCAAAAAGCTCGAGCGGGGAGATGTCATTGTGATGCGTCCGGGCGTGTGGCACGCTTACCGAGACTGTGAGAAGCTCGAGGTTTACAACTGCTGTTTTGGAGTGGAACTGCTGCGCCGGGAGCTGGCCTGGTGTTTGGATGACCCGGTACTCCGAGCTGTGCTGCCCAGCTCTCCCCATCGAGTCGAGGCTCGAGGTGGCATTCTCACCCGGCTTGAGCCGTCCACTTTAAAAAGGTGTGAGGGGCAACTAGACCTGTTGCAACTCGAGATGGTGCAACATCCTTTTCGGCATCCGGCCCGCAAAATTGCTCAATTGGTTCTGGTGTTAGACGCCCTGGGAAGTGCAGCACAGCTAGAGGAGACACTTCCCGAAAAAATTCCGCGCCGCGCTCCAGCCCTGGTGGGTCAGGCCACAGCCTTGCTCGAGTCCCGGCTGGCCCATCCGTGGACCAGCGAAGAACTCTCCCAGCGTCTGGGGTTGACTCCTACTTATTTTGTACGAATTTTCAAGACGGTGACGGGCCTTCCCCCGCTGTCTTACCTGGCAGCGCTGCGGGCGGAGCGGGCTGCTGAACTGCTGATGCGCTCGGACCTGTCTATTGAACACATCGCGCTCGAGGTCGGATGGGGCAGCTCGAGCTATTTTGCTCGGCGCTTTAAAGAGCACTTCGGTCTCAGTGCCAGAGAGTACCGTCTGAGGTTTGTACGGCCCGGTCTGGACCTTGCGCCTGGACCTCGTTTAGTACCCCGTCATCCCGCTCGAGCGATGAAATCCGAGTGAAATGAAATTTATACAGGTTCGTTGGATGCTAGGGGCTGATACGAAATCCGTTTGAAGCGTTTTCACTACCACTCTGCAACTTCGGCTGCGCTGTCTTGGTGTTCTCTAGGGGTCAAAAGATAGGGCACACAAAAAGGTCGGCTCTTGTACGCTGTTTTTGTGACGAAACACCGCAAAAGCCGACTGCTCCACGATACTCTCGCCTTGAGCCTCAAGAAACACTTTCCCCTGCACGCTACCCGACTTACCGTGCTCTGTGCTGTCGTTCTGGCCATGATTACGCCACGCTCGGAACAACGTGGGAACTGCTGCTATGGGCGCACGTTCAGCCCCGTGCTCACTGGCACGGCTGGCTCGAATGGCCTCAGGTAAGCGTGGGAATCCGACACCTGCGGCTTGAAGGCGAGCGCTTTGAGCGGGCGAGAACGGGGTTTGAACAGGTACACCGATTGGCACTGTGCGGTCCCGCGCCGCGAGAAGTGCACGCCATGCACGCGCTTGAGGGCGTACTGCTGGACGTATGGGGAGACTCCGAACGGTTGAAGAGTCCATTCCCCGGCTTGAGTGCACAGTTCGCTTTCTCGAGACCCATTTCGCGCAGCCGATTTCACTCGAGCAATTGACCGAACTCAGCCACCTTTCCGCTTCACGCTTCGCACACCTGTTCAGGGAGCAGCTCGGGGTCAGCCCGCAGAAATACACTGAAGTTGATGCCAGTAAGAGCATCATTGACACTGCTCGAGGTGACACCTACAGCATCGACAATATTGCTGTGGGGGTCGGGTTTGAGAACGCGTTTTACTTTTCGAGCGCGTATTCGCCGACTTTGCTTTAAACTTCCAAGAGTCTTTCGAAGACTCTGGTTGCCCATCATCACCAAGCGTTGTGTTTATTGCGGTAGGCTCGAGGGGATAGTCCGGTGTGCGCCTTGAAAAAGCGTGAAAAGTGAAATGGGTCAGGCATTCCGACCTCTTCTCCTACCCGCCGGATAGAATTCCGGGTGGTGCTGAGCAACTGCTTGGCCAACTCGAGGCGCTGCTGGGCCACCCAACGCAGCGGTGAGCAGCCGAGGTAACGCACAAACTGACGGTGCAGTGTGGCTGCGCTATACCCTGCAAGAGCAGCCATGTTTTTCACCCGCCAAACTTGGCCTAGATTTTCGCGCACACGGTCTTTCACTTTACGTACCATAAACGGAATGCGGTTTCTTGCAA